>NZ_VOSR01000225.1:0-13565 GCF_007997345.1 Mitsuaria sp. TWR114 | reverse complement strand
GGACTTGCCGGCGCCGTTCGGGCCGACGATGGCCGTCCACGCGCGCGGCGCGGGCGCCAGCGACAGCGGGTGCAGCACCTGCCGGTGGCCCAGCGACAGCGCGCGGAGCTCGATGCGCAGCGCGGGCACGTGTCCGAGCGTCACGGCGTCGGCCGCCTGGGCTGCGTGGTCGCTTGCGCCAGCATCCATGGCGACGGCGGCGGACGCGACATCGGCCGCAGTCGCGGACGTGCCGGCGTTCCCGGTTACGAAGGATGCGCCAGAGCTTGCGAGCACGCCGCCAGCGCCTGGCCGGCTGCCGTCGTCGAATCGGGCGGCGCTCATTGGCTGCCTCCCGCGCCGCCGAAATGCGCCTTGCGTCTGTGCATCAGCCACAGCAGGTAGCTGCCGCCCAGCAGCGCGGTGATGATGCCCACCGGCAGTTCCTGCGGCGCGATGACCCAGCGGGCGGCGATGTCGGCCGCCAGCAGCAGCGCGCCGCCGGTCAGCGCGGACAGCAGCAGCAGCGCGCCATGCGTCGTCGGTCCCCAGCTGCGCACCAGGTGCGGCGCGACCAGGCCGACGAAGGCGATCAGCCCGCATTGCGCGACCGCCGCGCCCGTGGCCAGCGAGAGCGTCGCGATCAGCAGCAGCCGGATGAGCGTGAGGCGCTGGCCCAGCGAGCGGGCGGTGTCCTCGCCCAGCGTCAGCGCGTCCAGCGTGCGGCTGCAGCCGAGCGCCGTCAGCAGGCACAGGCCCAGGGCGACGGCCATGACTTGCACCGCGCTCCAGCCGACATAACCGGTGCTGCCCAGCATGAAGGCCTGCATCGCGCGCAGGATGTCGGGGTTCATCAGCGTCAGCAGCGCGGCGCCCGAGCCCAGCACCACGCCGACGACGACCCCGGCCAGCAGCAGGCGCAGGCTCTGCGTGACGCCGCGCGCCAGCACCAGCGTGAGCAGCACCGCGCCGATGGCGCCGACGAAGGCCGCGCCGGTCATGCAGTGGCGCAGCGCCAGCGCCGCCGCCGGCAGGGCCGCCACCGCGGTGATGCCGTAGACGCCGACATAGGGCGCGAGCGCGGCCAGCGGCCCCTGCGCATGCGCGTAACCGCTGGCGATCCACGGGAAGCCGGTGAACCAGCTCGCGCGGGCGAGTTCCGCGCCCAGCCACAGGGCGGCGAAGGCGAGCACCCGCCGCGTCGGCGCGGCGCCGGCGGACCAGCGAACCGCCAGACCCATGCCGGCGGCGTAGTAGAGCGAGAGGAACAACGCCAGCGCCAGCACCGCCAGCGCCGACACGGCCGCGGGCAGATGCCCGAAGTCGTGCATGCTGATGTAGAGCCACCACAGCCCCGAGGCCAGCCAGCCGATGCCGAACAGCGCGCCGGCCAGCGCGGCGCGGCGCGGCCGCACGCCATCGCAGGCGGCGACCAGCCAGGCCAGCGCCAGCGGCTGCAGCCACCAGGCGGGACTGGGCGAGAACGAGGCGGTGTGCAGCGCCCCGGCGACGAGCGCGAGCGCCGGATGAAGCAGCCAGGACCACCGGCCCTGGCGGGCCCCGCCGTCGATCCGGTCCGACAAGGAGCCGCGGCGCATCAGCCGCTGTGGTCGTCGGCCTCGGGCGCCGGCGCGCGGGTCACCTTGAACCAGCGCACCGCGCCGCCGCGGTTGATCATCACCGAGAAGCGCAGGCCGGCGACCTCGACGGTCTCGCCACGGCGCGGCACGCGGCCATGCTCATGCGCCACCAGGCCGCCGATGGTGTCGAAATCGGCGTCGGACAGCGACAGCCCGAAGGCGGTGTTGACCGCGTCGATCTCGGCGTCGCCCGCGACGCGGTAGCTGCCGTCGGCCAGCGTGTAGATGCCGGCATCGCCGTCGCCGACGTCGAATTCGTCCTCGATCTCGCCGACGATCTCCTCGAGCACGTCCTCGATCGTGATCAGGCCGGCGGTGTTGCCGAATTCGTCGATCACGATGGCCAGGTGATTCCGGTTGGAACGGAAATCGCGGAGCAGCTCATTGAGGCCCTTGCTCTCGGGCACGAAAACTGCCGGGCGCAACAGCGCGCGCAGATTCAGTTCCGGAGCGCGCTGGAGCTTGAGCAGGTCCTTGGCCAGCAGGATGCCGATGATGTTGTCGCGCTGGCCGTCGTAGACCGGGAAACGCGAGTGGCCGGTATCGATGACGGCGGCCAGCAGTTCGTCGGGCGGCGACTGGATGTCCAGCAGGTCCATCCGCGGCGCGGCGACCATGACGTCACCGGCGCTGAGTTCGGCCATCCGCAGGACGCCCTCGAGCATCTGGCGCGATTCGGGCGCGATCAGATCGCGCTCCTCCGCTTCGGCGAAGTTCTCGATCAGCTCGCTGGTCGAGTCGGGGCCGGGGTGCAGGAATTCGAGCACGCGATCGATGAGACCGCGTTGGTCGTTGCCACGCCCGCCATGCTTGGCGGGCCGACTAGGCTGGGGATCAGACACTGTCGTGTGTGCCGTCGTTGAGGAGGCGCCAGAATAACCGATTGACATTGACATTCGCTTGAAACACAGTCATCCGCCCCCAGTTGCCGGGCCCAAGCTTCTCCATAGATTGGTCGTTCACCATGTCGTCCGTTCCTGACACCGCCGCCGCGAATCCAGCCACGAGTCCCGCGCCGGGACTGATCCCCGCCACCATCCTCACGGGCTTCCTCGGCTCGGGCAAGACGACGCTGCTCAAGCGCGTGCTGACCGAGGCGCACGGCCAGAAGATCGCCGTCATCGAGAACGAGTTCGGCGAGGAGAACATCGACAACGACATCCTCGTCAGCGAGACGCAGGAGCAGATCATCCAGCTCAGCAACGGCTGCGTCTGCTGCACCATCCGCGAGGATCTGCGCACCACGCTGGCCGACCTGGCCGCCAAGCGCCGCAAGGGCGAGCTGGACTTCGAGCGCGTGGTCATCGAGACCACCGGCCTGGCCGACCCCGGCCCGGTCGCGCAGACCTTCTTCATGGACGACGAGATCGCGGAGACCTTCCTGCTCGACTCGATCCTGACGCTGGTCGACGCCAAGCATGCGAACGACCAGCTCGACACCCGCCAGGAAGCGCGCCGCCAGGTCGGCTTCGCCGACCAGATCTTCCTGAGCAAGACGGACCTGGTCGACGCCGCCGCGGTGGACGCGCTGTCGCACCGCCTCAAGCACATGAACCCGCGCGCGCCGCAGTCCAAGGTGCATTTCGGCGAGGTGCCGATCAAGGACGTCTTCGACCTGCGCGGCTTCAACCTGAACGCCAAGCTGGAGATCGACCCCGACTTCCTGGCCGCCGACGAGCACGATCATGCGCACGACCACGGTCATGACCATGGCCACGACCATGCCCATGATCATCACGACCACGAGCACGGCGAGCACTGCGACCATCCGCACCATCACCACCATGACGACGACGTGAAGTCCTTCGTCTTCCGCTCGGAGCGCCCGTTCAACCCGGCCAAGCTGGAGGACTTCCTGGGCGCGATCGTGCAGGTGTACGGTCCGAAGATGCTGCGCTACAAGGGCGTGCTGAACATGAAGGGCACCGACAAGAAGGTGATCTTCCAGGGCGTGCACCAGCTGATGGGGTCCGACCTCGGCCCGAAGTGGATGCCCGAGGAGAAGAAGGTCAGCAAGATGGTGTTCATCGGCATCGACCTGCCGAAGGACATCCTGATGCAGGGGCTGGAAGGCTGCCTGGCTTAGTGCCACACTGACCGATGGTTCAGACCCATCGGCGGCGCGGCGGCGGAGGTGGCTACAATCCGCCGCGCCCGAACCAGGCCCCTGCGCAAGCGCGGGAAGCCCCGGCTTCTCATGTCGAGCAGGTATAAAGAGCCGCTAGGAGAGTGAACGTGAGCAAGACACCGGCCTCCAAGACCGCCGCGCCCAAGGCCGCCGCCAAGGTGGCCAAGGCTCCGGCGGCAGGCAAACCCGCCGACGCGGACGCGCCCGACAGCACGGTCTCTCTGCTGGACAGCCCTGTCCGGCCTTCGACCCCGACATCAACGAACCAGAACAGCCGCCCTGCCGTGAAGACCGATCCCAAACTCTCGTCTGCCTGGAAATCCAAGGCCGGTGCCGAACTGACCGACGCCGAAGTGCTGGCGATGCCGGACAGCGAGTACATGAACGACAAGCAAGTCGACTTCTTCCGCGCCAAGCTGACGCAGCTGAAGGAAGACATCCTGTCCAACGCCGGCGAGACGACCGAGCACCTGCGCGAGGACACCTCCATCGTCCCCGACCCGGCCGACCGCGCCACGATCGAGGAAGAGCACGCCCTGGAGCTGCGCACCCGCGACCGCGAGCGCAAGCTGCTGAAGAAGATCATGCAATCGCTGCAGCGCCTGGAAAGCGGCGAGTACGGCTACTGCGACGAGACCGGCGAGCCGATCGGCCTGGGTCGCCTGATCGCGCGCCCGACCGCCACGCTGTCGCTGGAAGCGCAGCAGCGCCGTGAGCTGAAACAGAAGATGTTCGGCGATTGAGCCGGACAGCGCGCAGAGCAAGGTCCGCCAGAGCATGACCGACCCCAAAGACGGCACCAAAGAAGGCGAGAGCTTCTTCCGCAAGGTGGCGCGCTTCGTCGCCAATCCGACGACCGACTGGGCGGAGATCAACTCCCGCCAGGACGATCCCGAGGCCGATGCCGCCAAGGCCGAGCTGCGGGCGATGGTGGAGCGCAAGCGGCGCAACGATTTCGTGCGCAAGCGCGAGCTCGACATGCTGCGCAAGATCCGCCGCGAGGGCCTGACGCCTGAACAGCTGGCCGCGCTTGGCGGCCACGCGACCTCCGGCATCGACGAACTGGGCCGCATCAGCGAGATCCAGGGCGCCCGCCGCGATGAAGCCAGCGTCAAGGCCAAGATCGACCAGATCGAGCAGCAGATGGTGGGCGAAGGTTTCGTCCCCACGCAGGTGCAGGGCCAGCACTCGCCCGGCTTCTTCGAGACCAGTACCAAACCGGTCAATTTCGCCGCGACGCAGCCGGCGGACCAGATTGGCGCGCGGGTGTCCGATCACGCCTCGCCGGCCGACATCGAGCGCCTGGACCTGTCGCCGGCGCCTGCCGCGGCCTCGATGGGCGGCGGCATGGCTCCGCAGTCGGCCGCCGCGCCCGCGCCGATCCCCGAGCTGAAGAAGGAGATCCCGACGCTGAGCTTCCGCGTCGCGGACCCGCAGGTCGAGGTCAGCGAGGTCGTGCACGACGCCGAGCTGGACGAGGCGGTGATCGCCTTCGCCAATGCCGACTACGAGCACTGCGAGCGCAGCCTGATCGACCTCACCCGCGCGGGCGGCGCGCGCCACGATCACGCCGAGACCTGGCTGGTGCTGTTCGACCTGTACCGGGCGACCGGCCAGCAGGGCAAGTTCGAGCAGCTGGCCAACGACTACGCGCAGCAGTTCGGGCTGTCCTCGCCGCAATGGTTCTCGCTGCCCAAGCTGGTGGCCGAGGCGGTGCAGCAGGAGCGCGCCCCGCGCGGCCGCGCGAGCAGCGTCTCCTGGACGGCGCCGGAATACCTGGACACCGAGGCGGTGACGCAGATGCGCACCCGCTGCGAGAACCTGCCGATGCCCTGGGTGATCGACTGGGCGCCGCTGCGCCAGATCGACATCGAGGCCTGCGCCAAGCTGCGCGACCTGTTCCGCGCCTGGGCGCAGCAGGCGCTGGACCTGCGCTGGCTGTCGGGCGACCACTTCTTCAACGTGCTGCGGGAGCAGGCCCCGGTCGGCAGCCGGGACGCGGATCCCATCCTGTGGATGCTGCGCCTGGAAGCGCTGCGCCTGGCCAATCGCCCGGACCAGTTCGACGAGGTCGCGATCGACTACTGCGTCACCTACGAGGTGTCGCCGCCCAGCTGGGAAAAGGCGCTGTGCCATGTCCGCATCAGCGGCAATGCGCTGTCGACGAGCTCGCCCTCCTCGATCCAGCCGGCGGCGCCGGACACCGGCATCGCCTTCCTCGAGTCGACGATGACCGACGCGGTCAACACCGCGGCGCTGATGGAGCTCTCCGGCCAGTTGAGCGGCGACATCAGCGAGACGCTGGCGCTGATGACCGAGCAGCTCGGCGCCGCGTCGCTGGTGACGATCGCCTGCCCGAAGCTGATCCGCCTGGACTTCATGGCCGCCGGCGACCTGCTGAACTGGGTGCTGGCGCGGCGCAGCGAGAACCGCGCCGTGCAGTTCAGCGACGCGCACCGGCTGGTGGCGCTGTTCTTCGGCGCCATGGGCATCAACGAGCACGCCCGGGTCAAGGTGCGGCACGTCTGACGACCGCCGCGCGCCGGCTTCGACCTTCGCGACCACGGGGCCTCTGGCCCCGTTCTTCATCCGGATGTCCGATCATCGGCCTCGTCAACCGGCATTCGCACAGGCGGGGCCGCTCCCTTTTCCTCACCTTGTGATTCCCGCGCGGGAACCCACGTGAGGCTTTCATGACGTTCAAGGCGTCCCCGCACGTCCGCTCCACCATGTCCCAAGATTCCTCCTCCCCGCTTGCGCCGTACCACGGCACCACCATCGTCAGCGTGCGGCGTGGCAACCAGGTCGCGATCGGCGGCGACGGCCAGGTGACGCTGGGCTCGATCGTCGTGAAGTCGACGGCGCGCAAGGTACGCAAGCTCTACAAGAACCAAGTCCTGGCGGGCTTCGCCGGGGCGACCGCGGACGCGTTCACGCTGTTCGAGCGCTTCGAGGCCAAGCTCGAGAAACACCAGGGCCATCTGGTGCGCGCGGCGGTGGACCTGACCCGCGACTGGCGCACCGACCGCGTGCTGCGCCGCCTGGAGGCGATGCTGGCGGTGGCCGACCGCACGGCGTCGCTGATCATCACCGGCAACGGCGACGTGCTGGAGCCCGAGCAGGGCATCGTCGCCATCGGCAGCGGCGGCGCCTATGCGCAGGCGGCGGCGAAGGCGCTGCTCAACCACAGCGAGCTGAGCGCGGTGGACATCGTCAAGCAGTCGCTGGTGATCGCCGGCGAGATCTGCATCTACACCAACGGCAACCACACGATCGAGACGCTGGACTGACCGGCGCCGGAGCACACGAATGAGCAGCAGCATGACCCCGCAGGAGATCGTCTCCGAACTCGACCGGCACATCGTCGGCCAGGCCGATGCCAAGCGCGCCGTCGCGATCGCGTTGCGCAACCGCTGGCGGCGCCAGCAGGTCGACGAGAAGCTGCGTGGCGAGATCACGCCGAAGAACATCCTCATGATCGGCCCCACCGGCGTGGGCAAGACCGAGATCGCGCGCCGCCTGGCCAAGCTGGCCGACGCGCCCTTCATCAAGGTCGAGGCGACCAAGTTCACCGAGGTCGGCTACGTCGGCAAGGACGTGGACAGCATCGTGCGCGACCTGGTCGACATCGCCGTCAAGCAGGAGCGCGAGCGCCAGATGCGCTTCCAGCGGGCGCGGGCCGAGGACGCGGCCGAGGAGCGCATCCTTGACGCGCTGGTACCACCGCCGCGCTCGTCGACCGGCTTCGCGCCGGCGGCGGACAGCGCCGGTGGCGACAACACCGCCCGGCAGGTGATGCGCAAGCGGCTGCGCGAGGGCTCGATGGACGACAAGGAGATCGAGATCGAGCTGGCCGAGGCGCGGCCGTCGATGGAGATCGTCGGCCCGCAGGGCATGGAAGAGATGGCGGAGCAGCTCAAGGGGCTGTTCTCGCAGATGGGCCAGGAGCGCCGCAAGGCGCGCAAGCTCAAGATCGCCGAGGCGATGAAGCTGCTGGTCGAGGAAGAAGCCGCCAAGCTGGTCAACGAGGACGAGATCAAGACCGCGGCGCTGGCGCATGCGCAGGACAACGGCATTGTCTTCATCGACGAGATCGACAAGGTGGCGACCCGTGCCGAGCACAGCGGGGGTGCGGACGTGTCGCGCCAGGGCGTGCAGCGCGACCTGCTGCCGCTGGTGGAGGGCACGACGGTCAACACCAAGTACGGGATGGTGAAGACCGACCACATCCTGTTCATCGCCTCGGGCGCCTTCCACCTGAGCAAGCCCAGCGACCTGATTCCCGAGCTGCAGGGCCGCTTCCCGATCCGGGTGGAGCTGAAGTCGCTGTCGGTGGAGGACTTCGAGGCCATCCTGTCGAGCACGCATGCGAGCCTGGTCAAGCAGTACCAGGCGCTGCTGGCGACGGAAGGGCTGACGCTGGAGCTGAGCGCGGACGGCATCCGCCGCCTGGCGCAGATCGCGTTCGAGGTCAACGAGCGCACCGAGAACATCGGCGCGCGACGCCTGGCGACGGTGCTGGAGCGACTGCTGGACGACATCAGCTTCGATGCGCACAAGCACGCCGGCCAGACCGTCACGATCGCCGGCGCGCAGGTCGACGAGAAGCTCGGCGCGCTGGCGCAGAACGAGGACTTGAGCCGGTTCATCCTGTAAAGGCGGCGCGGCTTCCGCCCGGGACGATCACGCGGAGGGGCAACGCCATGCGGCGGCCGCTGCCGTGCACCGCACGGCAAGCTCACCGAGCGCTCACACCGGGCTCATCCTGAGCACCGCGCCGATGGCGAGACTGGCCGCTTTCCACCAGGAAAGGAACCCGCCCGCCATGAATCGCCTGCTCATTTCCGTCCTCCTGGGTCTGCTGGTCTGGAACGTCTCGACGGCCCTGCTCATCGACCTTTACGTCCCCTCCCCCTGCGACGCCAGCGGCCGCTGCGACGGCGACATGATCTTCACCCTCAAGGTGGTCGGCCTGTGGCTGGGCATGTTCTGGCTGAGTTCCGTCGGCGTGCTGCTCTACAACGTCGCGCGATGGCAGCGCGACTGGCGCTGCATCAGCAGGGGGCCCGGTGACCGGCGCGTGGCGAGCACTGAAGCGCGCGGCCGTCTTCACGGGCATCGGCCTGATCGTCTGGCTCCTCGTCGCGGGCGCGCTGGTCGAGCACTTCGTCCCTTCGCCCTGCGACGCCAGCGGCCATTGCGAGGACGATCTCGGCCTGGGGATCCTGGCCATGTCGATCGTGTTCGGCACCTTCTGGCTGACGGCGATCCCCGTCTTGCTCTACAACGGCGTGCATGCCTTGCTCGCGCTGGCCCGTCGCCGTGCCCGTCGAAATCCGCCGCCCTGGATCGTCGTCTCCACGGAGCCATCCCGCTTCAAGGAGACACACCATGACCGATGACCCGATCCATGCCTTCCTGGGCGACTACGCGGCCGCCGTGCTCGAGCGCGACCTGGCGCGCTTCCTGGACCTCTACGCGCAGGACGTCCAGGTCTTCGACAGCTGGGACCGCTGGCACTACGCCGGCCGCGAGGACTGGGGCGGCATGATCGCCGCCTGGTTCGACGGCATCCGCGACGTGCGCGTGCGGGTCACCGCGACGGAGGTGACGACCTGGTGCGACACCCAGGTCGCCGGCGGCGTGGCGACGCTGGCGTTCACCGCGCTAGATGCCGGCGGCGAGGCGCTGCGCGCGATCGAGAACCGGCTGACCGTGCTGATGCGACGCGAGCAGGATCGATGGCGCGTCGTCCATCAGCACAGCTCCGTGCCCGTCGACTTCCAGAGCCGGCAGGTCGTTGCGCGATAAGCTCGCGTTCCCGTCGCCCCTCATCGCAGCGCCCATGCCGAGCACCCTCATCGAAATCCGCCGTGCCTGTTCCCCCGAGCAGGAAACCCAGTTGATCGAAGCGGTGCAGGCCGCGCTGGTCGAGGGCTTCAAGATCCCGGCGGAAGACCGCTGCGTGCGCCTGATCGCCTACGAGCCGCATCGCTTCATCCATCCGCCGCGGCTCTCGCGGCCCGAGTGCTACACGCTGGTGACGGTGACGGCCTTCTCCGGCCGCACGATCGAGGCCAAGCGCCGCCTCTACCGCGCGATCGTCGACCGCCTCGGCGAGCTCGACGTCCCCGCCGACCACGTCAAGATCATCCTCAACGAGGTGGAGCGCGAGAACTGGGGCCTGCGCGGCGGCCAGCCGGGCTCGGAGATCGACCTCGGGTTCAAGGTCGACGTGTAAACGCGTCGGGCGCGGTCGACGCGCCCCAGCGCCGGACCGTGCCGTCTACAGCGCCAGGCGATGAGCCTGCAACGCCAGCAGCCCGTCGAAGATCAGCGAGTCGATCAACTCGTGCGGGATGTCCAGCGCAGGCGAGACCTTCCAGCCCGCACCACCGGTCATCAAGGTGACCGGCTCCTGCCCGCAGCGCTTGACGATGTGGCGGTGCATGCGCTCGATGGCGCCGGTGATCGCGTAGTTGCCGCCGCTGGTGAGCGCATCCGAGGTGTTTGTGGGGAACTCGCGCACCTCGCCGGTCGGCACGCGCAGGCCGGCGGTGCCGCCTTCCAGCGAGCGCAGCATGATCCCGTGCCCGGGCAGGATCAGCCCGCCCAGGAATCGACCATCCGCGTCGAGCGCGTCCACGGTCACCGCGGTGCCCACCATCACGACCAGCGCGGGTCGCGGCGTCTGCCCGCGCATGCGCGCCAGCACGTGGTGCCGCGCGCCGATCAGCGCGACGAAGCGATCCGCGCCCAGGCGGCCCGGGTGGTCATAGCCGTTGATCACGCCGCCCGCCTGCGCCGACGAGGCCACCCAGCGCGCTTCGATATCCCACAACTCCATCTGCTCCTCGACGCGGTGCCGCATCGCGTCGCCAGCCACGTTGCTGCCGAGCATGCTGCCCGGCGTCGCCGGCAGCCGGGCCCAGTCGTGCTCGGCCAGCTTCTCGATGTTCTCCAGGAACTGCGCGCCGTGCGCCAGCATCGGGCTGCCCGGCTGGGGGCTCGCGTAGAGCGCCCACTTGAGGCGTGTGTTGCCGATGTCGATGGCCAGGAAGCTCATGGGCGTGGCGGGACCTTCTGTGGAGTTCTGCGGGATCGGGCGGCCGGCGCGGATCAGGGCGGCAGGTTAGCAGTGTTTGTCCTCAAGCCGGTGCCCCCTTCGGCCGATTTAGGATGGGATGCAGGTCGACTGCACCATCCCGGGGCAGCCCCCGACCCAACACAAGGCGCCAGACCGATGAAGTTCTCGATCGCCACGCGACTCTGGATTCCCGTTGCCGTCATGTCCGTCATGACGGTGGTGATGTCGCTGGGGGCGGCCTCGCGCACCCGCAGCCTGCTCGAGGTCGCGCAGGCGACCCAGGAGAAACAGCAGCAACGCTTCGAGCTGGCGCTGCGCTGGCGCGGCCTCACCGAGGCCAACGCGAGCCGCGTGCAGGCCGGGCTGGCGGCCAACGACAACGCCGTCGCCGATGCGATGAAGGGCGACATCGCCAAGACCACCGAGACGATCAACGAGATCCAGAAGCAACTCGAGGCCCTGGCCGAGGGCGACGACGACAAGGCCGCGATGGCGCGGATCGCCGAACGGCGCCAGGCCTACATCGCCACCCGCAACGAGGCGAACAAGCTCAAGGCCGGCGGCGATGTGAACGGCGCGCACCAGGCGCTGCAGCAGAAGGTCGTGCCCGCCATCGAGCAGTACCTGGTCGCGCAGCAGGACTTCGTCACGCTGCAGCAGCGGCGCTCGGCGGCGCTGCGAGAGGCCGCGGGGGCCGAGCGCATGCGCACCGTGTGGGGCGTGGCGGCGCTGATGACGCTGATCGTTGGCCTGCTGGCCCTGGCCACCGCCTACTTCGTGCGCACGATCTCGGCGCCGCTGAAGTCGCTGATGGCCGAGGCCGAGCGCATCGGCGAGGGCGACCTGTTCCATGTCGACCGCGACTACAGCCGCGACGAGATCGGCGACGTGCAGCGCGCGCTGGCGGCGATGAAGAGCTCGCTGCGCAAGGTGATCCGCGAGGTGCGGGCCAGCGCCGACGGCATGCAGACGGCGAGCCAGGAGATCGCCAGCGGCAACCAGGACCTGAGCCACCGCACCGAGCAGACAGCCTCCAACCTGCAGCATGCGGCGTCCTCGCTGGCGCAGCTGACCGGCACGGTGCAGCAGAGCGCCGACAGCGCGCGCACCGCCAACCAGCTGGCCGGCAGCGCGGCCGAGGTGGCCGAGCGCGGCGGCACGGTGGTCGGCGAGGTGGTGGGCACGATGGCGCAGATCGATGCCTCGGCCAAGAAGATCAACGACATCATCGGCACCATCGACGGCATCGCCTTCCAGACCAACATCCTGGCGCTGAACGCCGCGGTGGAAGCGGCGCGCGCCGGCGAGCACGGCAAGGGTTTCGCGGTGGTGGCGTCGGAGGTCCGGGCGCTGGCGCAGCGCAGCGCAGGCGCGGCGCGCGAGATCAAGGCGCTGATCGGCGACAGCGTGGCCAAGGTCGAGGCCGGCTCGCAACTGGTGCGCGATGCCGGCGCCACGATGACGGAGATCGTCGCCAGCGTGCAGCGGGTGTCGGACATCATCGGCGAGATCAGCGCGAGCACCGTCGAGCAGAGCCAGGGCATCGGCAATGTCAACGGCTCGGTGGCGCAGCTGGACCAGATGACGCAGCAGAATGCCGCCCTGGTCGAGGAGTCCGCCGCCGCGGCCGAGTCGCTCAGCGACCAGGCGCGCAAACTCACGGCGCTGGTCGGGCACTTCAAGGTCAGCGACCCCAAGCCGGGGTCGGTCGACGCGGTGGGCGTGACGCCGCCACCAGCACCGGCGCGGACATCAGCGCCGACGCCGAAGCCAGCAGTCGCCGCCTCGATGGCGAAGCCGACGACCACGCGGCCGGCGGCAGCCAAGCCCGCGGCCGCGCGCCCCTCGCCGCCCAAGGCGCCTGCCGCCTCGGTCGCCAAGGCAAGACCCGCCCCCGCGGCGCCGTCCACGCCCAAGCAGGCGCCGGCAGCAGCCCCCAGCCCCAGCGCCACGTCCGCGCCCGGCGACGACTGGGAGACGTTCTGATCCGCCCCTGGCAGGTCTCCGCCGGCGGCATCGCCGGCCTGATCCTGAGCATCGGCCTGGCGCGCTTCGCCTACACGCCGCTGCTACCGCTGATGCAGCAGCAGGCCGGCCTGAGCGACGCGATGGGCGGCACGCTCGCGGCCGTCAACTACGCCGGCTACATGAGCGGCGCGGTGATCGCCGCGCTGATCGACGACCCGCGCTGGCGCTCGCGGCTCTACCTCTGGGGCATGGTCCTGGGCCTGCTCGCCACCGCGCTGATGCCGCTCGCGCCCAGCCTGCCGCTGTGGGCGCTGTCGCGCTACCTCGGCGGGCTCAGCGGCGCCGCCGGCATGCTGCTCGGCTCCGGCCTCGTGCTCGGCTTCCTGATGCGCGCCGGCAAGCGGCCGGAACTCGGCGTCCACTTCCTCGGGCTTGGCCTGGGCATCGTCGTCTCCGCCCTCGGCGCGATGGCGATGGACCGCCTCGCGCTCGACTGGGCCGGCCACTGGTGGGGCTTCGTCGTCGTCGGCCTGCCGCTGCTCGCGCTGACGGCATGGTGGCGCCCGCCGGTGCCGCCGCCCGTCGCCGCGACGAGCACCGCCGCCGCCCCCGATCCACGATGGATGCGCTGGATGATCGCCGGCTACTTCTGCGCCGGCTGGGGCTTCGTCATCAGCGCCACCTTCACCGTCGCGATCGTCGAGCGCCAACCGCTGCTGCACGGCCAGGGCCCCTGGGCCTGGCTGCTGGTGGGCCTGGCGGC
>NZ_VOSR01000224.1:0-1309 GCF_007997345.1 Mitsuaria sp. TWR114 | reverse complement strand
GCGAGGCGCTGGCGGCGATGCCGTCGAGTTCCTCCTCGGTGACGCCGGTCACCAGCTCGGACCGGGTGCGCATCACGCGGGTGTAGACGAAGTCGGTGGTCAGGTCCGGGATGGGCGGGTAGTCGTCCGACTCGGTGAACACGACGGCGGCGTCGTGGTCGCGCGCCATCGCCAGGAACTCGGCGCTGCGGAAGCTCTCGTGACGCACGTCGAGCGCGTGGCGCAGCGCCACGCCACCGGACTGCGCCGGCAACAGCTTCAGGAAGGCGCCGAAGTCGACGGGATCGAATCGCTTGCTCGGCGCGAACTGCCAGACGATGGGCCCGAGCTTGGGCCCGAGTTCCGCGACGCCGCTGTCGATGAAGCGCATGACCGATTCGCCGGCCTCGGCCAGCACCCGCCGGTTGGTCGCGAAGCGGTTGGCCTTGAGCGAGAACACGAAGCCCTCGGGCGCCGTGTCGCGCCACTTCGCGAAGGTGGCCGGCTTGAAGGTCGAGTAGTAGGTGCCGTTGACCTCGATGGCGGTCAGCTTGCGGCTGGCGTATTCCAGCTCGCGCGACGCCGGCAGGTCCTTCGGATAGAAGGTCTCGCGCCAGGGTTCGAAGTTCCAGCCGCCGATGCCCACATGGATCGAGGTGCTCATGTCGTCGTGTCCTCCAGCAGTCGTTCGAGTCGGGCCTGCCCGCGCCGCGTGACGCGCAGCGCGCGGCTGTCGGGATCGGGGTCGAGCCAGTCCTGCGCCAGCATCGCCTGCAGCCAGGCCGCGCCCAGCGCGCCGCCCAGGTGCGGCCGGCGTTCGCTCCAGTCCATGCAGGCGCAGGCCAGGCGCCGTCGACGCGCGCCGGTGGCCGCGGCGACATCGACGCCCAGCGCGCGCAGCGCGTCCAGGCCCTCGTCGGTGCAGCGGTAGCCGCGGGCCTCGTCGGGATCGGGCGTCATCCAGCGCTGGCGCAGCGCGTGGTCGTGCAGCCGCACGCCCCAATGGCCGGCCAGGTGGTCGTAGCAGCGCCGCGCCTGGCGCAGCGCGGGCGGCGTGCTGGGCTCGAAGCGCGGGCGCGGCAGCCCGGCCAGCACCAGCATCGCCTCCAGGGCCTGGCCCACCTCGGCGCCCGCGAGCCGGTAGTAGCGGTGCTTGCCCTGGGCCATGCAGCCGACCAGCCCTTGCGCGAGCAGCTTGGCGAGGTGGGCGCTGGCGGTCGAGGCCGCGACCTCGCCGACGGCGGCCAGCTCGGTGGCGGTGCGCGCGTGGCCGTCCATCAGGCAGCAGAGCATGCGCGCGCGGACCGGCTCGGCCATGCTGGCGGCGATG
>NZ_VOSR01000223.1:0-6515 GCF_007997345.1 Mitsuaria sp. TWR114 | reverse complement strand
CGCCAGGGCCAGGAAATCGGCGCGGCGCAGGCGCTGGGCCTTGCCGTTCACCTTCAGCGCCATGGCGTCATGCTGGAGCCCCGGGAACACGCGGGTCGTCAAGGTGTCGTAGACCGGCGCGAGCCGCACGTGCTGGAACGTGGCAGCGCCTTCCTGGGCGGTCTTGAGCATCGCCATGTTCTTGAGGTGCATGTCGCCGTCGCCGATCAGCCAGGCGAAGAGCGCCCGGCGCAGCAAGGTCATGATGTCCTCGTCGGGCGACGTCGACAGCGCGCGCACCGCACGGGCCACGCGCTCCATCGTGCCGGTGTACTTGTCCCTGGGATCGAGCGCGAGCACCGAGCACAGGTCTTCCATCGCCAGGAGACGGGTGTCGTCCAGCTGAAGGCGGATGTCGAAGCGCTCCACGATCAGCGCCGCCGGCAGCTCGTCGGGCATCGCGACAAGCGCGTGATCAGGGACCTCGAAGCCCACGCCACGGGCCAGCGTCAGCCCGATCCATTCCGCCACCGGAAGTCCTTCGAAGCCGGCGGCACCTGCCGGCTTGAGGATGTGGGTGAAGGGCAGGTGCGTGGCGATCAGCAGCGTGCCGTCCGCCGCCAGGTGCATGGGGGCCTTGACCTGCACGCCTGACAGCCGCGGCGTCTGCTGATTCGCGAAGAGCTGCGCCAGGCGGTGGGCGAAGTCGGCGTCCATCGCGTCGCGCCGTGGCCCGGCGTAGTGGCCGCTGAACATGCCGTCCCGCGTGAAGTCGGCCAGTCGCGTCGTCAGCGTGTCCTGCGGCAAGGCGGCCAGTTCCGCGCGTCGCTCCGAGATCGTGATGTTGGACATGTAGCGCTTGCCGCGCCGCAGGACGTCACGGTCGCTCGCGTCGTGCAGGACGGACTCCAGCCAGCCTTCCGGCAGCAGCGACACGATGAACGGCGGCAACCGTCCCGGCGTGGTCTGGCGGATCAGCGGCGGCAGCACCGGACCGGCGCTGCTGGCGTTCCATCGCCATTCGGTGCCGTCATGGGCCAGGTCTCCCAGCGCAAGGCCATGCCAGGCGACGGTCAGGTCGAACGCGGCCTCGTTGCGCATCGGGCTGTCCGACTGCTGCTTCAGGAAGCGTTCGGCGCCTTCGCCCTCGCGGTACCACTCGTTGTCGCGCGCCAGCGTCCACAGCGCGTCGGCAGCGCGTTGCGCGTCGCCGTACTCCTGCACGAGTCGCGCGGCCAGGGCCTCGCGCATCGCCAGGTCCATCGACTGGGCGTGCTCGCTGCGCAGGCGAAACGCCTCGAGGAAGCGCTGGCGCAGGGAGGACACCGGGATCGGCAGCTCGCCCCATCCATCGGCGACCACGGCGTCGATCGTGGATGGGCGCGCCGGGGCGCGGTTCTGGACGATCTCCAGGCCGCGCAGCCGTGTGCGTTGACTGCGCTGCCCCGAGATGTAGAGGCGACCATCACGGGTCGGCGCGAGCAGCACGGCGCTCGCGGCCGAGAGAAAGGCGCGGGGGTAGAGATAGCGCGCGATGCGCACCGCATGCCGCAGGACGAGGTCGTCCGCGTCATCGCCGGCGTCCACGTAGATGCCGCGCATCAGCTGGATCAGTTCGCCTGTTTCCGCTCTGCGGTAGCCGCGGTTGGCGTCCAGGTTCTCGCCGACGAGGTAGAGGCTCATGTGATTTTCTCGCACTTCAAGTGCGCGAAAATTACCAGAGCGACCGCCTTATCTCAAGATTCAGGCGATTTCGGAGCGAATCTCGTGGTTTTCTCGCACTTGAAATGCGGGAAAACCACGTCGCGGCCATCACCCCGCCGTCAGCCTCACCAGCACCTGCCGCAGCCGCTGCGCGTCGATGGGCTTGGTGAGGAACTCGTTCATCCCGGCGCCGAGGGCCTCGTCGCGCTCCTGCACCAGTGCCGCGGCGGTCAGCGCGACGATGGGCAACTGCGCGGGGTCGTAGCGCTGGCGCAGCTGGCGCGTGGCCTCGTGGCCGCTCATGACCGGCATCTGCACGTCCATCAGCACCGCGTCGAAGGGCTTGCCCATGCTGGCCGCCGCCGTCACCGCCTCCACCGCCTGGCTGCCGTCACTGGCCTGCGAGACCTCCGCGCCCCACTGCTCCAGCATCGCCACCGCGATCATCATGTTCACCGGGTTGTCCTCGACCATCAGGATGCGGCGCCCCGCGAGCTCCGCGTCGTCCGCCGGCGCACGGCGCTGGGCGCTCATCGGTGCGGGCGCGGCGGGCAGCGGCAACTCGGCCCAGAAGGTCGCACCGGCGCCCGGCTGGCTCTCCACGCCGACCTGGCCGCCCATCAGCGTGGCCAGTTCCCGGCAGATCGACAGCCCCAGCCCCGTGCCGCCGTAGCGGCGCGTGGTCGATTCGTCGGCCTGGGTGAAGGGCTGGAAGAGCCGCTCGTGCATCGCCTCGGCGATGCCGGGGCCGGTGTCGCTGACCTCGATGCGCAGCCGCCGCTCGTCCAGCCGGCGCACCCGCACGGCGACGCTGCCCTGCTCGGTGAACTTCAGCGCGTTGCTCAGGTAGTTGCTCAGGATCTGGCGCGTGCGCACCGGATCGCCGATCACCCAGCCGGGCACCGCGTCCTCCACGTCGATGCTGAAACCCAGCCCGCGCGCCTGCGCCAGCGTCAGGTAGCCCATACGCATCGTGGCGAGCATGTCGCGCAGCGCGAAGGGCACCGTCTCCAGCGTCAGCCGGCCGGCCTCGATCTTGGACAGGTCCAGGATGTCCGACATCAGCCCCGACAGGCTTTCCGCGCTGTCCACCATCTGGTCCAGGTAGTGGCTGCGGGTGTCGCCGGCCAGGTCCGGCTGCTGCAGCAGCCGCGCCAGGCCCACCAGGCCGTTGAGCGGCGTGCGGATCTCGTGGCTGATGTTGGCCAGGAAGGCGCTCTTGGCGCGGTTGGCCGCCTGCGCCTCGTCCTTGGCCTGCGCGAGCGCCGCCTCGACGCGCCGGCGCTCGGTGACGTCCTCCATGATCCAGATCGTGCCGCCGCGGCTGGGGTGGTTGGGGTCCACCGCGCGGGCCAGGATCCGGCACAGGAAGCGGCTGCCATCGCGGCGCCGCATCAGGCGCTCCGCCTCGACCTGCTCGCCCGCGGCCAGGCGCGGACCGAGTTCGCGGCCGACCGCGTCGTAGTCGTCCATGCCCGGCCACACCACGCTGCCCGGCTGGCCGATCAGCCCGCCAGCGGGCCAGCCGAACATCTCCTCCACCAGGCGGTTGGCCTGCACGAAACGCTGGTCGCGCGTCAGCGCGATGCCGATCGAGGCGTTCTCCAGGATCGCCGCGTGGACCAGCCGCGTGCGCTCCGTGTCGCTGACGTCACGCCCGTTGACCACCAGGTAGGACACGCCGTCGAGCACGAACGGCGCCGCCGACAGCAGCATCGGGATCGCCTGGCCGCGCCGGTTCACGAAGGTGGCCGACATGTCGCTGACGCGGCCCTGCTGGCGCAGCGCCTCGATCAGCCGCTCGCGGTCCTCCATGTCCTGCCAGATGCCGACTTCCTCGGCGGTGCGGCCCAGCACCTCGTCGGCGCTGTAGCCGCTCATCGACTCGTAGGTCTTGTTGACCATCACGTAGCGGCCGCTGACGGTCTCGGTGAGGGTGACGACGTCCGGGCTGGTCGCGAACAGGTGCGACAGCAGCGCCTCCGAGCGCCGCAGCGCCTCCTGGGCGCGCGAGGTCTCGGTCTGGTCGATGAAGAAGGACAGCGTCGCCGGACCGGTGGCCGCGTCCACGCGCACGCTGGTGGCCTGCACCAGGCGGCGTCGGCGCGACAGGGTGCGCAGCCGGAATTCCGTCATCGGCAGCATCGCGCCGACCGGCAGCGCCTCGATCTTGGCGGCGCGCTGGCGGGCGCGTTCCTCGTCGCCGGGCTCGTAATGCGAGAACAGGTCCTGGCCGATCATCGACGAGCGCTGGGTGTAGCCGAACATCGCCATCGCCGCCGGATTGGCGTCCATCACCCGGCCCCAGCGGTGCAGCACCAGCGGCGAGGGCGAGCGGCGGAACAACTCGCGGTAGCGGGTCTCGGTGGCCACCATGGCCTGCTCGGTCTGGACCTCGTCGGTGACGTCGCGGCCCACGCCCCAGTAGCCGCGGAAGTTG
Organism: Mitsuaria sp. TWR114; assembly: GCF_007997345.1. NCBI lineage: Bacteria > Pseudomonadati > Pseudomonadota > Betaproteobacteria > Burkholderiales > Sphaerotilaceae > Roseateles > Mitsuaria sp. TWR114. The sequence goes on along the minus strand of NZ_VOSR01000223.1, from coordinate 2,392 downwards.
CCCTTGGCGTCGAAGCGCGGCTCGCCGCTGATCGAGACGTAGCGCAGCGTGCCGTCCTCGGCCGTGCGGCGCATCACCAGGCCGCGGAAGGGCCGGTGCGATTCGAGGTCGGCGCGGTGCGCGTCGAGCTCCTCGTCGGACAGGCCCAGGTGCTCGATCTCCCAGGGCGCGCGGCCCAGGCGCTCGGCGATGGACAGGCCGGACGCGCCGGCGTGGTGCTCGGCCAGGTGGGTGAAGCGGAACTGGCGATCCATCTCCCAGTACCAGTCCGCCGCCATGTTGAGCAGGTGGCGAAAGCGCGAGTGGCGCTCGTTGACCTCCTGCATCGCGCGCCGGATCAGCTTGGCGGTGCCCAGGCCGACGACCAGGCCGGCGCTGAGCAGCAGCAGCTGCGTGATCAGCCTCGCGGTCAGGCCGACCGGCTCGGTGCCGACGTGGATCCAGCCGCCGAGCTCCGCGGACGCCAGTCCGCCCAGCGCCGCCAGGCCCAGGCCGAACAGCGACAGCCCCGCGCCCAGGCCGATCATGCTGGTGCCCAGCGCGACCATCAGTCCCATGATCCCGAGGCTGGCGGCGTTCAGCCCCAGCTGGCGCGAGACGGCGAGCGACAGCGCCGTCGCCATCGCCAGGCCCATCAGCAGGAGGGTGGCGGCCGGGCCGCGGTCGGCGGGCAATTTCCAGAGCATGGCCAGCGCGGCGAAGGTGGTCACCAGCGCGAGCGACGGCGGCACCAGACCGCGCAGCGGCTCGGCCGCGCCGGCGCTGGCCAGCAGCAGCAGGCCCGCCAATCCGGACAGCAACACGCACGCGGCCATGAACAGCCGCGCGGCGCGCCATTGCAGCGTCGCGGGCAGGCGGTCGCCGCGCGACAGCTCCTGCCCCACCAGACTGCTCAGATCGTCCTGGGAATCCTTGCTCACTCGACCTTGCCCAACTCGTTGTGTCCGGGGACCTTGCGCGTCGCTCTCGCGGCGACAGGGGACGAGGGCCGCGTCAGCCGGTTCGGCGCGCGGCGGCCTCGGAGTGCAACGTCCGGTAACGGAGTCTCGGCGAGCGGGGGCCGATCTGAAGCGTCGAGAAATCCCGAAACACGCGCCTGCCGGCTCGCGCCCGGGGTTTCTGCCAATTAGTTGGCGAGCGCCGTGAGGCCCCGGTCAGGCGGCGGTGGCGGGGCGCAGGCTGTCGCGTGTCGCCAGCGCCACACGGCGGGCGGCGGCGGCGAAGTCCTCGCCAGCGGACGCGTACAGCACCGCCCGGGAGGAATTCACGATCACCGTGCCGGCGTCCCGGCGCCAGCCGGCGGCGACGGTGGCCGCGGCATCGCCGCCCTGCGCGCCCACGCCGGGGATCAGCAGGGGCAGCGTCGGCGCGAGTTCGCGCACGCGCTCGATCTCCTTCGGATAGGTCGCGCCGACCACCAGGCCGAGCTGGCCGTTCGTGTTCCAGTCGCCCTGCGCGATCGCCGCCAGGTGCTCGAACAGCCGCGGCTGGCCCGGCACATCGGCCAGGCGCTGCATCTGCCAGTCGTCGCCGCCCGGGTTGGAGGTGCGGCACAGCAGGAAGGCGCCGCGGTCGGGGTAGCGCAGGTAGGGCTCGACGCTGTCGCGGCCCATGAACGGGGACAGCGTCACCGCGTCGGCCTGGTAGCGCTCGAAGGCCTCGCGGGCGTACTGCTCGGCGGTGGCGCCGATGTCGCCGCGCTTGGCGTCCAGGATCACCGGCACGTGCGGCGCGTTGCGCTTGATGTGGGCCATCAGCTGCTCGAGCTGGTCCTCGGCGCGGTGCGCGGCGAAGTAGGCGATCTGCGGCTTGAACGCGCTGACCAGGTCCTTGGTCGCGTCGACGATGGCGGCGCAGAAGTCGTAGATCCGGCCGGCGTCGCCCTTCCAGTGGGCGGGGAACTTGGCGGGATCGGGATCCAGGCCGACGCACAGCAGGGAGTCGTTCAGGCGCTCGGCGGCCTGCAGCTTCTGCATGAATTTCATGAGGTGTCCGGGAGAAAGTCGTTCGGGGGGCCGGGCGTGTCGGCGCTGACCGGGGCCGGCGGGGTGCGGTATTGTCCCGCTTTTGCCTGGCGGGCCCCGATCGGACCCGCCGGTGCCGGACGACGCTCACGGGCGCTGGGAGGCGCGGATGGAAGTCTTGAGGACGGCGCGGCTGCGGCTGCGGTGGTTTCGCCAATCGGATGCGGCCTTCGTCCGCGGGCTGCTCAACGAGCCGGCGTGGATCGAGCACATCTACGACGCGCAGGTGCGCACCGACGAGCAGGCCGCCGCCTGGATCCGCGAGCGCCTGGAGGCGCGCTACTGGCTGCTGGGCTTCGGCTTCTGGGCCGTCGAGCGGCTCGAGGACGGGGAACTGCTCGGCCTGGCCGGCGTGATCCAGCGCGAGG
>NZ_VOSR01000222.1:0-6401 GCF_007997345.1 Mitsuaria sp. TWR114 | reverse complement strand
GCGTGCCGCCCTCGCGGCCCATCAGCTGGGCATAGATCGTCGCGTTGGACAGCACCTTGCGCACATAGTCACGGGTCTCCCAGATCGGGATGTTCTCGGTCCAGATGGCGGCGTCGAGCTGCGGCCCCTCGCGCCAGCGCCGCGGGCGGTTCGGTCCGGCGTTGTAGGCGGCGGCCGCCATCGCCTGCGAACCGTCGAAGCTGTCCATCACCAGCTTGAGGTAGCCGGTGCCCAGGCGCAGGTTGGTGTCGCGGTCGTGCAGCATGTCGGGCCGGAATTCGACGCCCAGTTTCCTGGCCGTCCACTTGGCGGTCGCCGGCATCACCTGCATCAGGCCGCCGGCGCCGACATGCGAGCGCGCGTCCATCATGAAGCGCGACTCCTGGCGGATCAGCCCGTAGACATAGGCCGGGTCCAGGCCCACCGCGGTGGACTGCCGGAGCACGTCGGCGCGATAGGGCATGGGGAAGCGCTGGGCCAGGTCGATCTCGGTGCGGGTGCGTTCGCTGGTCTGGATGCAGCGCTCCCAGAGCTCGCGCTCGCAGGCGGTCTGCGCGACGGCGAGCAGTTCGCGGTCGGACAGGCCGCGCAGGCTGAAGTTCCACTCGCGCTGGCCCTCGCTGCGCAGGCCCACCGCCAGCAGCTGCAGCGCGCGCTGGATGCCGGGATTGGCCAGCGCCTGCGCCCGCTCCTGCGCGCTCAGCTCGGCCGGCGAGGGCGGCAGCGGCAGGCGCAGCTTGAGCTCGTCCGCGGCGAGCTTGCCGTAGAAGCTCAGCGGCGACGCAATCGCGCGCAGTGACTCCAGGGCCTCGCGACGCTGGGCGTCGCCGGCGGGGCCGTTCGCCGCGAGCTGCTGCTGGGCCTTGGCGCGCCAGTACTGCCAGGTGATGTCCTTCTGGTCCGACGGCTTCATCAGCGCGATCGCCGCCACCAGCTGCTCCGGCCGGCTGGCGCCGGCGTCGCCGCGCAGCGCGGCGCGGGCGATCCAGTTCACCGTGTCGTCGCTCCATTCGAGCGGCCCGCCCAGTCGCGCCTGCAACTTCAGCGCGCGTTCGAAGTGGTCGTTGGCCTCGTCCTTCAGCCGCAGCGCGGCCTGCCGGCCGTACTGGGCCCACAGCCAGGCGGACAGGTCATTGGGCAGCTTCGGCGCCCAGCGGCGAACGTCGTCTTCGGCCTTGTCGTAGTCGGTGGCGAGCAGCCGCATCAGCGCCAGCAGCGTCAGCTCCGCCCGGGCGCGCGGGGACGCGGCGGCCTTGCGCTGGAGGTAGCGGTCGGGCTTGTCCATCAGCTCGGCGATCGCGTCCTGGTCGGCCTTGGACAGCAGCGCCGCGGCCTGCTTCACGGCGCGCGGCTTGTTGGTCTCGACGACCAGCCGCAGCTTGCGCCAGACATCCGAGTCCTTGAACTGGCCGTTCTCGTGCAGCGTCGCGGCCAGCATGTTGCAGCCCTCGTCGGCGTCGCGCTGCGCCAGCCAGGCGGTGCGCGCCGCCTCGCGGAGCTCGCGCGCCGGCGGGTCGGCCAGCAGCGTGTAGCAGACGACCTCGCGGTCGTCCTGCATCTTGTAGCCGGCCAGGTCGCGACGGAAGTTGGCCCAGTCGCGCCGGTGGCCCAGTTCGAGCAGCCAGTCGTTGCGCAGGCGGTCCTCGACGTAGCTGCCGGGCCAGCGGGCGTAGAAGGCGGTGATCTCGGGCTGCTGCGCGTCGGCCAGCCGGGCGTTCAGCTCCCAGTAGTCGAACCAGGGCGCGAGCGGGTGCTGCTGGTCGAAGGCGACCTGCCGCATCGCGGCCAGCCGCGAGCGGTCACGGGTACGCCAGGCCTCGCGGGCGTCGGTCACCAGGTCCGGCAGCGGCGGTGGCGGATTGGGCACGACGGCGAAGGGCATCGTCGACTGCGCGACGGCGGGGAGGGCCGTCCAGGCGCAGAGCGCGCCCAGGGTGGCGGAGGCGAGGGCGGTTACAGTGATTCGAGCGAACTTCATGACCGACTGCGATGAATGATTCCCCCACGGCCCCCGACGCCGCCGGCATCGCCGGCAAGACCTGGCCCCATGAGCGAAGCGAATTGCGCCGCGCCTTGCTGGCGCGCCGCCGCGAATGGTCGGCCGGCGCCGAGGCCCGTCTCGCCGCCGACAAGCTGGACGAGCAGCTGCTTCCGCTGCTGCGCCAGCTCGAGCCGCTGAGCCTCGGCCTGTACTGGCCGCTGGAGGGTGAATTTAACGCAGCGGCCTGGGCCGCGACGCACAAGCTCGGCGGGGCGATGCAACTGGCGTTGCCGTTCGCCCGCAAGGCCGGCGACCGCGGGCCGGCGGCGATGGAGTTCCGGCGCTGGGACGGCACCCCGCCCACGCTCAAGGACGAATGCGGCATCCCCAGCGCCACCGGCCCGGTGCTCGTGCCCGAGGTGCTGCTGGTGCCCTGCCTGGGCTACACGCGCGAGGGGTTCCGGCTCGGCTATGGCGGCGGTTATTTCGACCGCTGGCTGGAGGCGCATCCCGGCGTCACGACGATCGGCCTGGCCTGGAGTTGCTGCGAAGCCAGCTTCGAGGTGCAGCCGCACGACCAGGCGATGACCGTCGTCGTGACCGAGCGCGAGGTGCTCGCGCCCTGAGGCGGCGCGGCGCTCAGCCCGAGTGCTCGTCCACGGGCGGATCGGGCTCGCCGATCGCGCGCCGGGTGAGCGCCGACTGCTCGCCGATCCAGCGCGCGAACTCGACGACCTCGGGCCGCTGTCGCCCGTGCGCCGACATCATGAGCCAGTAGACCGTCGGCAGTCGGTACGGCCGGCCGCGCCGAAAGGCTCGACCAGCTCGCCGCGCTCCAGCGCCTCGTAGATCAGCGGCAGCCGCGCCAGCGCGACCGCCTGGCCCGAGACCGCGGCCTGGATCTGCTGGTAGGTGAAGTTCAGGTACATCCAGCGCCGCGGCTGCAGGTCGGGCGCGCCGTGCAGCGCCAGCCAGCGCCGCCAGCTCAGGAACAGGCCGCTGGGGCGCTGGTCGTCCTCCTCGGCCAGCGTGTACTGGCGCAGGTCGGCCGCCTGGCCCAGCGGCGGGCCCTGGCCCTCCTGCGCCTGCTTCGCGACCCAGGGGTTGACCACCGGCGTGAGCATCTCGCCGAACATCCGCTGCGCCGACGGCGCCACCCGGTTGGGCGCGGCATAACGCAGCGCGACGTCGAACTCGCTGTCGTCGATCTCGACCAGCTGGTCGAGCGCGGACACGCGGATGTCCATGTCCGGATGCTCGCGCTGGAAGGCCTCCAGGCGCGGGATCAACCACAGCGACGCGAACGAGGCGAAGGTGGTGACGTTGACCACGCGTCGGCCGCGCGTCGAGCGGATCTGGCGCACGGTGCTGTCCAGCCGCTCCAGCATCGGCTCGACCGCCGCCAGCAGCAGCTTGCCGTCCGGCGCCAGCTCGACATGGCGGGTGCCACGCAGGAAGAGCGTGGCGCCGAGTTCCTCCTCCAGCGACCGGATCTGGCGGCTGATGGCGGACTGGGTCAGGTAGAGCTCGTCGGCGGCGGCGCTGAAGCTCAGGCGCCGGGCCACCGCCTCGAAGGCGCGCAGCGGACCGACGGCGAGCGGGCGATGTCGAGGCGGATTCATGCGCGGATGGTATCAATCGACGCGCGAAGACTCATTGGACCGGCATGCGGGGCAACCCTAATATCCCTCCATGTCCACGAGGAACGCCGCCAGGTGCGCGGGCCGCCCGGCGGACGGGGAGCCGATCATGAACGTCATGCAAAAGTCATCAATCCAGGTCAGCCGCGACGATGCCGCGTGGGCGTTGTCCGCGGGCGAGGCGATGAGCCTGCCGATCGGCCCGGGCCGCCGCGAGCTGCATGTGCTCGACGGGCGCGTCTGGGTGACGCAGCGCGGCGACCTGAACCTGCCGGCCCAGGACTTCTGGCTGTCGGCCGGCGAGACCCTGGAAGTGGCCAGCGGCACCGAACTGGTCGTGGAAGCCTGGCCGACCGCCCGCTTCCAGCTGATGGTGCCGCCGCAGGCCTGCGCCGCCCAGCGCGCGCGGCGCGTCAGCCGGCTGCCTTCTTTCGGGCAGCTGTTCGGCCAGCGCCTGGCGAACGCTTGAGCGCCGGAGCCGTGGCCTTGACCGGTTTCAGCTTCCTGTCGGTGCTGGGCTCGGCGGTGGTGCCGGCGCTCTTCTTCGGCGTGCTGGCCTTCGGCTTCGCATTGGCCGAGCGCAAGGCCGACTCCATCGCCAGCCGCCCCCAGGGCAGCATCAGCGCCGGCGACTCCAGCGTCTCCTCCGGCGGCCGGAAGTAATTCAGGCTGGCGACCTCCTGTCGCCCGTCTTGCCAGTCTTCGCGTACCGGAAGGGCTCGCAGCCGGCCTCGAGGTAGCGCGGCTGGCTGACGGCGTCCGCCTTCAGGTAGAGCTCGTCGCGGCTGATGATGGCCAGAAACAGGTCGTCGACATAGAGCCCGAAGCCCCCGAACATCCGCCGCGCCAGCACCGGCCCGAGCGGCGCCAGCAGCTCCATGCAGTGGTTGGCGAAATCGCTGCCCGCGCCGGCGACGCGCCGGACGGTTCCCGTGGTGGTGGTGCCTCGTGCCATGGCGGCGACTCTAGCAACCCGCGTCCGGCGCGGCCACAATGGCCGGCTCCGGGGCCCGTCGGTCCCGCTGGGCAACGCGAAGGGGCCGGATGGATCCGAACGACAAGCTGCCGATTTCCGAAGACCGCCAGGCGCTGCGCGAGCGCCTGATCCGCGAGCGCCTGGACCTGCCGGGCCGCCTGGAACTCGCGGACCTGGTGCAGGGCGTGCTGCGCGTGTGGCTGGTGGGACGCAAGGAAAAGCGCATTGCGGCGTACTGGCCGATCAAGGGCGAATTCGATCCGCTGCCGGCGCTGTACCGCTGGAGCGAGGTCGATCCCGAACGCCGCATCGGCCTGCCCGTCGTCGATCGCGAGCAGGGGCGCCTGCGCTTCCACGTCTGGTATCCCGGCTGCCCGATGGAAGAGGACGCGACCGGCATCACCAAGCCCAAGGACACCGAGGCCTTCGAGCCCGAACTCCTGCTGCTGCCCTGCCTGGGCTACGGCCCGGGCGGCATCCGCATGGGCTACGGCGGCGGCTTCATGCTGCGCACCATCGCGCAGATCCAGCCCCGGCCGCAGGCCGTGGGCGTCGGTTTCAGCCACGGCTTCCAGCCGACGCTGACCGCCCAGCCGAACGACGTGCGGCTGGACGCGATGCTGACCGAGATGGGAGTGGTCTGGGAGAATCCGCGCGCATGAATGCCGTCGATTCCCCCGTCCGCCCGACCGCCGACACGCTGGATGCGCTGTATGTGGCCCACCTCGCCGAGCAGCAGCGTCGCACCGAACACGCGCTCCAGCGCGGTGGCTACGACGCGCTGCTGATCGCGTCCGGTGTCGAGAAGTTCGCCTTCCTCGACGACCGGCCCTACGTCTTCCAGCCCAATCCCCACTTCAAGCTGTGGGTGCCGCTGATCCGCCATCCGGACAGCTGGCTGGTGATCCGTCCCGGCCACCGGCCCCGGCTGGTCTACGTCCAGCCCGAGGACTACTGGCATGTGCCGCCCGAGGCGCCGAGCGGCTTCTGGGTGGAGCACTTCGAAATGATCGTCGTGCGCACCCCCGGTGAGGCGCTGCCCTACCTGCAGCTGCCGGGCGAGCTGGCGATCGTCGGCGAGGCCGACGCGGCGCTGGGCGACATCGTCCCGAACAACCCGCCCGAGGTGCTGAACCCGCTGCATCACGCGCGCGCGGTGAAGACCGGCTACGAGCTGCTGCGCCTGCGCGAGGCGTCGACGCTGGGCGCGACGGCGCACCTGGCCGCGCAGCGCGCCTTCCGCGAAGGCCGGTCGGAGGCGGCGATCCATGCCGCCTACCTCCGGGCCTGCGGCCTGGCCGAGCGCGACCTGCCCTACGGCAACATCGTCGCGCTGAACCAGCACGCCGCGGTGCTGCATTACCAGTACCAGGACCAGCGGGCGCCGGCGCAGTCGCTGTCGCTGCTGATCGACGCGGGCGCGCACAGCTGCGGGTATGCCTCGGACATCACCCGCACCACCGGCAACGGCGACGCCAGCTTCCAGGCGCTGGTCGACGCGATGGAGGCCGCGCAGCTGCGCCTGGTCGATCGCGTGCGCGCGGGCGTCGACTACCGCGACATCCACCTGGCCTCGCACCGCGAGATCGCCGGCGTGCTGCGGCAGCTGGGCATCGTGCGGATGGACGAGGACGCGATGCTCGCGCAGGGCGTGACCTCGACCTTCCTGCCGCATGGCATCGGCCACCTGCTCGGCCTGCAGGTGCACGACATCGGCGGCTTCATGGCCGGCGAGGACGGCGGCACGATCCCCAAGCCCGACGGTCACCCCTACTTGCGGCTGACGCGCATGCTGCAGCCCGGC
>NZ_VOSR01000221.1:0-1487 GCF_007997345.1 Mitsuaria sp. TWR114 | reverse complement strand
CGCGCCGGCGAGCAGGGCCGCGGCTTCGCCGTCGTGGCCGGGGAGGTCCGCACGCTGGCCCAGCGCAGCGCCGAGGCGGCCAAGGAGATCAAGCAGCTGATCACCGCCAGCGGCGAAAGCGTCGCCAGCGGCTCGGCCCTGGTGGAGCGCGCCGGCAGACGATGAACGAGATCTCCGAGTCGATCACGCGGGTGTCGCGCATCGTGGCCGAGATCAGCCACGCGACCGTCGAGCAGAGCGGCGGGATCAACCAGATCGGCACCGCGATCTCGCAGCTGGACCAGATGACGCAGCAGAACGCCGCGCTGGTCGAGGAATCCGCCGCCGCGGCGCAGAGCCTGCAGCACCAGGCGGATGCGCTGTCGCAGTCGGTGGCGGTGTTCAAGCTCTCCTGAGGAGCGTGACTTCCGTCCGGGAGGAGTGCACGCTCGACCCGGTTTAGCGCGCCGCGTCGCCGTGCGCCGGCATGCGGGCTGCTAGGCTTTTCGCTTCGATCCAATCGTCGGGAAAACATGCAGTCTCTGCGCAATTACACGATCCGGACCCGCCTGCTGGGACTGGGCCTCCTGTCGGTCCTGGCGCTCCTGCTGATCGGGGGAGCCGGCCTCTGGGCCATGGGCAGCACGCGGTCCGAGTTCCAGCAGTACGTCGCCCAGGACGTGGGCTCGCTGACCCAGCTCTCCGAGGTGCGCGCCGGCATCGGCAACCTGCGCCGCTTCGAGAAGGACATGCTGATCAACATCGGCGATGACGGCACCGTCAAGCAGGCCCAGGCCGACTGGCAGAAGACCTATGCCGGCGTGATCCGCAGCCTGGACGCGCTGGCCGCGATGGAGACCGGCGCCCAGACCGCCGCCATGCCTCCGAAGCTGAAGGAGGCGCTGCAGGCCTACAAGGCCGGCGTGGACGACATCGCCAAGCGCATCCTGAACGCCGATTTCGTCGATGCCGCCGAGGCCAACCGCTCCACCGACATCATCAAGGCGCCGGTGCAGGCGATGGACAGCGGCGTGGCCGAGATGACCCGGGCCATCCTGCAGCACGGCGAGGACGAAGTGGCGCGCCTGAGCACGCGCGAACGCGCGGTGCGCGGCGCGCTCGGCGTGGTGCTGGTGATCGGCGTGGTGCTGATCGGCCTGCTGACCGTGCTGAACATCCGTTCCATCCTGGCGCCGCTCGCGCAGGCGGTGGACACCACCGAACGCATCGCCCGCAAGGACCTGAGCGAGCCGGTGACCGTGCAGGGCGCCGACGAGACGACCGCGATGGCGCGCGGCGTGCAGGGCATGCAGGACGCGCTGCGGGAGGTCGTCGGCGGCGTGCGCAGCGCCACCGACAGCATCGCCACCGCGTCGCGCGAGGTCGCGGCCGGCGCGCACGACCTGAGCCAGCGCACCGAGCAGGCGGCCTCCAACCTGCAGGCGACGGCCTCCGCGATGGGACAGCTGACCGCCAGCGTGCAGCACAACGCGGCCTCGGCCGGCGAG
>NZ_VOSR01000220.1:0-3354 GCF_007997345.1 Mitsuaria sp. TWR114 | reverse complement strand
CGCCGCGCAGGCCGCGCCCGACGACCTGCAGCGCGTGGAGATCTCCGGCCGGCGCCCCGGCGAGATCCCGCGCACCGACGTGCGCGCCACCTGCCCCGGCGTCGACCAGGCGCTGTTCGAACCGGCTGGCCCGGCAGCAGTACATCGAAGGCAAGGAAGGCCTGGCCACGGTGAGCTTCCGCCTCAACGGCAGCACCATCTCGGACGTCCACCAGTCCCGCGGCCCCTGGGTCTACGCGGCCGCCGTGCGTCGCGCGGTGCGGAGCCTGGCCTGCCAGGGCGCCGAGCGCGACACGCTCTACGTGATGCAGATCGCGTTCCGCAACCAGGACAGCGGCAGCGACATGAACCAGCGCGTGGCGATGATGGAACTGGCGCCGCCCGCCGCCGGCGCCGCCGACATCGCGGCGAGCGCGGCCGCGGTCGACGGGCGCTGATGGGGTTGTCCCCCAAGGGGGCGCTCGCGGGGCTGGCTAGGATGGCCGCCATCGCCACCCGGAGAGCTCCTTCATGCCCACCCATCAGACCGATGCGGCCACCGATGCGACCACCGATGCGGCCACAGATGCCGTGCGCCGCTCCCTGCTGATCACCGGTGCCCTCGGCGCCAGCGCCGCGGCGCTCGGCTGGCCCGGCGCGGCGCGCGCGGACAGCTGGCCGAGCCGGCCGGTGCGCTGGGTCGTGGCCTACCCGGCGGGCGGCGGTTCGGACTTCCTCGCCCGCCAGCTCGCGCCGGTGCTGGGCAAGGCGCTCGGCCAGACCCTGGTCATCGACAACAAGCCCGGCGCGGCCGGCATCATCGGCACCGACAACGCCGCGAAGTCGCCGCCCGACGGCTACACGATCCTGACCGGCGACAACGGCGCGATGGTCTTCAACAGCGCGCTCTACAAGAAGCTGCCCTACGCGCCGTCGGACTTCGCGCCGGTCGGCTTCATGGCCCGCTTCCCGCTGCTGCTGGTGGTGAACCCGGGCGCCGGCTTCACCAGCGCGAAGCAGTGGCTCGAGACCATCAAGGCCAAGCCCGGCAAGTACAGCTACGCGTCGCCCGGCGTCGGCAGCCCGCACCACCTGGCGATGGAGCTGCTGAAGGACCGCACCCACAGCTACATCGTCCACGTGCCCTATCGCGGCACGGCCTTCTCGACCCAGGACCTGATCGCCGGCGTGGTGCCGATGGGCATCCTGGACACCGCCGCCGCGCTGCCCCACCTGCGCGCCGGCAAGCTCAAGGCGCTGGCGGTGCTCGCGCCGCGGCGCATCGCCGCGCTGCCCGACGTGCCCAGCTTCGACGAGACCGGCATCAGCGGCGTGGAGGTCAGCGCCTGGCAGGGCCTGTTCGTGCCCAAGGGCACGCCGGAGGCGATCGTCTCGCGCCTGGGCGCGGAGCTGGCGAAGGCGCTGGCCCAGCCCGACCTGAAGGCCCGGCTCGAAGATTTCGGCCTGGAGGTCGCGCCCGGCGACGCGGCGTCCCTCGCGCGCTTCATCCAGGCCGAGACCCAGAAGTGGCATGCGCTGATCCGCAGCCGCGGCATCTCCGCCGAGTGAGGGCGGCCGGCGCCGCTGCGGGGCGATCTTCAGGAAAAGCCGACCGCCCGGTCGGTCGCCGTCGCGCGGGCGATAGCGCTGTCCTCCCCTCGGAAGACGGCCGCGCATTACTTCACGGGGGGATCGAATAGCTGCGGGTTATCCCTTGAAGTGCGGTCACAGGAAGCTGCGCGGCACGGCTCAAGGGGAATAAAGTTTGACCGGGCGCAAAGACAAAACGACAACGACGCGCCAGGAGACCTCCCCTCACTCCCGCCCGCGGCGACGCGGCCGTCCTGTCATGAACAACAACAACGCCGTTCGCGCGACGGTGGCCCGTCGCGTTTCCATCTGGTCGAGCGTCGCGATCGCGGCGCTGCTGATCGTCATCTGCGGCGCCCTGTCCTGGGTGCTGACCAACCAGGCGCAGCAGCGCACGCTGGACTACATGTCGGCCGAGGCCTCCTCGGTCGCCCGCGTCGCCGACGCGCTGGACCGCACCGCGCGCGACTCGGCCAACCGGCTGTACGACGTGCTGGCGGGTGACTTCGCCGGTGGGGCCTTCACGCTGGAAGGCGACGGCGAGCTGGCCTTCAACGGCCAGAAGCTCAATGGCAACTTCGAGGCGGTGGACCGCTTCACGCGCCTGACCGGCGGCAACGCGACGATCTTCGCGCGCAAGGGCACGGACGACTTCATCCGCATCACCACCTCGGTGAAGAAGGAAGACGGCTCGCGCGCGGTCGGCACGACGCTGGACCGCGCCGGCGCAGCCTACGCCAAGCTCGCGGCCGGCGAGACCTATGTCGGGCCGGCGACGCTGTTCAAGGTGCCCTACATGACGCGCTACTCGCCGATCAAGGACGCGGGCGGCAAGGTCGTCGGCATCCTGTACATCGGCTTCGACATGCGCGGGCTGCACCAGGAACTGGTCAAGATGGCCGACGCGGTCAAGCTCTACGGCTCCGGCGGTCTGTACCTGCTCGATCCGGGCAAGACGCCGGCCGACGCGCTGCTGCGCGCGCATCCGCGCGCCCAGGGCAAGAAGCTGTCGGAGCTGATGCCGGCCGACCAGGCCGAGCGCTACGTCAAGACGGTGACCGAGGACGCCGACGGCGTGCTGGAGGAGGTCCAGGCGGTCTACGGCGACAGCTACCAGGACGCGTTCGCGGTGGCGCGCAAGTCGCAGGCCACCGGCTGGTGGGTGATCGCCGAAGCCTCGCGCGCGCAGGCGCTGGCGGCGCACAACACCACGCTGTGGGTGCTGTGGGGCCTGATGCTGGCGACGGTGGTGCTGCTGGGCCTGGGCGTGACCTGGATGCTGGGTCGCTGGGTGGGCCAGCCGCTGGCCGACCTGAACGAGGCCGTCGGCGCGGTCGCCAATGGCGACCTGACGCGGCCGGTCCTCGTGCGCCAGCAGGATGACCTGGGCGCGCTCGCCGCGGGCGTCGAGCGCATGCGGCTGCAGCTGTCGCGCACGATCAACGAGGTGCGCCAGGCCAGCGATTCCATCGGCACGGCTTCCGCCGAAGTCGCCGCCGGCAGCCGCGACCTGTCCTCGCGGACCGAGCAGTCGGCCAGCCACCTGCAGGAAACCGCGTCGGCGCTCGAGGAGCTCGCCAGCTCCATGAGCCAGACGGCGGCGTCGGCCGCGCAGGCGCATCAGCTGGTCGGCGAGTCCGACCGCGCGGCCCAGCGCGGTGGCAACGTGGTCGCGCAGGTGGTGACCACGATGGACGAGATCAGCACGGCCAGCCGCCAGATCGGCGACATCATCGGCACGATCGACTCGATCGCGTTCCAGACCAACATCCTGGCGCTGAATGC
>NZ_VOSR01000022.1:0-20369 GCF_007997345.1 Mitsuaria sp. TWR114 | reverse complement strand
GCCGAGGCGCTGCTGCGCTGGCGGCATCCGCAACGCGGGCTGCTGACGCCGGACGCCTTCATCGTCGTGGCCGAGCGGCATCGGCTGATGCTGCCGCTGGGCGAGTGGGTGATGTACGAGGCCGCCCGGCAGGCGCGCGCCTGGCACGAGCGCGGCGTCGCGCCGGTGCCCATCGCCGTCAACCTGTCCAGCATGCAGTTCCGGCTGGCCAGCTTCTCCAAGTCGGTCGCCCATGTGCTGAAGACGGCCGGCGTGCCCGGCGAGTGGCTGGAGCTCGAGCTGACCGAGCGCATGCTGACCGACGAGATCGACCGCCTGCCCGAGCTGCTGCAGACGCTGCGCTCGCAGGGGCTGGAGATCTCGATCGACGACTTCGGCACCGGCTACACCGCGCTGAACCAGCTGACGCGGCTGCCGCTGGACAAGCTGAAGATCGACCAGAGCTTCGTCGCCGTGCTGCCGGACGACGCCGGCGCCGCGGCGATCACCCGCGCGGTGGTGCAGATGGCCAAGGGCCTGGGCCTGCGCATCGGCGCCGAGGGCGTGCGCAACGCGCGGCAATGGCATCTGCTGGCCGAATGGGGCTGCGACGAGCTGCAGGGCGAGGTCATCGCCACCGCGATGCCGGCTGACGAATTCGAAGCATGGCTGGCCCAGCGCGGCGAGCCCCGGCTTCCCAGGATCGACACATGACTTCCAAGACTCCCGACTCCGCCGGCCTGAATGGCGCGGCGTCCGCGGCGCATGGCGCGCCGGCTTCCCCGGCGTCCCACGCAACGGATCCGGCCATGACCGCCCTGCTGCGCGACGAGATCGCCGCCGCCGGCGGCTGGCTGCCCTTCGACCGCTACATGAGCCTGGCGCTGTACGCGCCGGGGCTGGGCTACTACGCCAACGCGCGCCGCAAGTTCGGCACGATGCCGCAGCAGGGCTCGGACTTCGTGACGGCGCCGGAGCTGTCGCCGCTGTTCGGCCGCGCGCTGGCGCGGCAGGTCGCGCAGGCGCTGGCGGTCAGCGGCACCGACACGGTGATCGAGTTCGGCGCCGGCAGCGGCGCGCTGGCCGAGCAGCTGCTGGAGGCGCTGGACGTCCTGGGGCAGCCGGTGACGAAGTACTTCATCGTCGACCTGTCCGGCAGCCTGCGCGAGCGCCAGGCCGAGCGGCTGGCGCGCTTCGCGCCGCGGGTCGAATGGCTGGACCGCTGGCCCGACGAGATCCACGGCGTGATGGTGGCCAACGAGCTGCTGGACGCGATCCCGGTCGACCTGGTGCGCTGGGACGGCCGGCAGTGGCTGCGGCGCGGCGTGGGCCTGGACGGGCAGGGCGGGCTGGTGTTCGTCGACCGCGCCGGCGACGCGCGCCCGCCGCTCCCGCCCGAGGAGGATGCCGGCTTCCTGCCGGGCACGGTGACCGAGATCCACCCGCAGGCCGAGGCCTTCGTGCGCACGCTGGCGGAGCGCCTCAAGCGCGGCGCGGCGTTCTTCATCGACTACGGTTTCCCGGAGTCGGAGTACTACCACCCGCAGCGCACCGGCGGCACGCTGATGTGCCACCACCTGCACCGGGCCGATCCCGATCCGCTGGCGCTGCCGGGGCAGAAGGACATCACCGCGCACGTGAACTTCACCGGCATCGCGCTGGCGGGCCAGGACGCGGGGCTGACGGTGCTGGGCTACACGAGCCAGGCCAACTTCCTGATCAACTGCGGCCTGGTCGACCTGATGGGCCAGGCCACGCTGGCGCAGCGCGGCATGGCCCACCGGCTGATCGCCGAGCACGAGATGGGCGAGCTGTTCAAGGTGATCGGCTTCGCGCCGGGCGAGGGCTTCGACGCGCTGGGGTTCAGCGCGGGCGATCGGTCTCACACGCTCTGAGCGCGGCCAGCCGCGCCGCGTGGATCGCCTGCCCGATCGCCGGCCCTTGCTTGCCGGCCGCCAACGCCGCTGCTGAAATCGCCGACTGGTCGACCGACTGCACCGCCTTCAGGTCGTGCAGCAGCGCGGTGCGCTGCGGGTAGGCGCGGTCCTGCAGGCCGGCACGGCCGCGCGCATCGCACTCGCAGGCCAGCAGCAGCTGTGCGAAGCGCTCCGGCCGGCGCAGCGCATCGCAACGCTCGATCAGGCGCAGGCGCGCCTCGGCGCTGAAGTCCAGGCTCTGGTGGACATGCGTGTGCTCGCGCGCCACCAGCTCGGCCAGTTCCTTGCAGTCCGACGGCACGCGCCAGCGCTGCGACAACGCGGCCGCCAGGGCCACGCCGCGCGCCTCGTGCTTCAGGTGGCGGGGCCATTCGGCCTCGGGCGTCGTGCCCTTGCCCAGGTCGTGGCACAGCGAGGCGTAACGCACCGGCAGCGGTGCGTCGACGCGCGCGCATTCCGCCAGCACCAGCAGCAGGTGGGCGCCGGTGTCGATCTCCGGGTGATGCGCCTCGGGCTGCGGGACCCCGAACAGCCGCGCCAACTCCGGCGCGATGCGCGCCAGCGCGCCGCAATCGCGCAGGATCTCGATCATCCGCGCCGGATGCCGCTCCATCAGCCCCCGGGAGAGCTCCTGCCAGACGCGTTCGGCGACCAGCGCGTCGGCCTCGCCGGCATCCACCATGTCGCGCATCAGCGCCATGGTTTCCGGCGCGACCGAGAAGTCCCCGAAGCGCGCCGCGAAGCGGGCCAGGCGCAGGATCCGCACCGGATCCTCGGCGAAGGCCGGCGACACGTGGCGCAGGATCCGCGCCGCGAGATCCCGCTGGCCGCCATAGGGGTCGATCAGCGAACCGTCTTCGGCCCGGGCCATCGCGTTGATCGTCAGGTCGCGTCGGGCTAGGTCCTGTTCGAGGGTGACGTCGGGGTCGGTGTGGAACTGGAAACCGTGGTATCCGGATCCGGTCTTGCGCTCGGTCCGGGCCAGTGCCACCTCTTCATGGGTCACGGGGTGCAGGAACACCGGGAAATCCTTGCCGACGGGCTGAAATCCCTTGTCGATCAAGGACTTGGGCGTGGCTCCGACCACCACCCAATCACGGTCCTGGACCGGCAGGCCCAGCAGGGCGTCCCGGACGGCACCCCCGACGAGATACATCTGATCACTCATGTTGCGGCGCAGCATCCCCAAGGTGTGGGGTGCTCATTTAGGCTGTGTCTCCGTATATTCACCAATGCCACCTGCACACCAGTGTCTGTTCAAACAGACCAGCTACCGAGAGAGACAGTTGTAGCCAGGCAGGTCGGGCAAGCAGTAGGGAGTTTATGAATGAAGTCTGTTCTCCTCCTCTTGCTGGGCGGAATTGGTCTGGCCGCTCAAGCGCAGGAATCCCCGGTCACGGACGCGAAGGCCGTCCATGTGGCCGCCGAGACGAGTTTCGTCTCGCAAAGCCAGTCGGCACCGGCCCAGCTGCCGGATGTCAATGAACAGGACGGCGCGGACCAGGTGCTGCCGTCGTTCGTGTCCGAGTCCCAGAACCAGGCCATGATGCTCGGCGGCTTGCTGGCCGCCGGCTTCCTGGTCCGCCGCCGCCGCGATCACTGATCCCGGCGGTCCACCTCGCCGCTTCCCGCCGCCTGCCCGCACAGGTGACCGGAAGCGGTTTTTCATGGGGCGGGCGGGTCGGCGGGCGTGTCAGGCCTTGAGCACCGGCACCGGTCCGCTGACGTCGCGATAGGGCTCCTCGAAGTCCAGGAAATCCTTCTCCGCGATCGCGTCGGCGATCCACTCGCGCACGCCGGGGGCCGCCTCCACGCGCGCCAGGTAGCCCTTGAGCGCCTCCGGCACCGGCAAGGCGTAGCGCGTCACCCGCATCACGACCGGCGCGAAGAACGCATCCGCCGCGCCGAACGCGCCGAACAGGAAGGGGCCGCCGCTTTGGGCGAGCGCGTCCGTCCACAGCTCGACGATGCGCGCCAGGTCCTTGCGCAGGCCGGCCTCGGAGGCCAGCAGCCGCGGCCCCACCGTGCTCAGGTCGGCGTCGATGTTCATCACGCACAGGCCGCGCAGCTGGCCGAAGCCGCTGTGCATCTCGGCGCACAGGCTGCGCGCGCGGGCGCGCTGGCGCGGATCGCTCGGCCAGATGCCCTTGTCGGGGAAGCGCTCGGCCAGGTACTCGACGATGGCCAGCGAATCCCACACCGCCAAACCTTCGTCGACCAGCACCGGCACCTTGCCGGTCGGCGTCGCCGCGCCGACTTCGCGGTAGAAGGCCGAATCCGGCGTGAAGTCGAAGCGCAGCACGCGCTCCTGGAAATCGATGCCCAGGCCCTTCATGAGCACCCAGGGGCGCATCGACCAGGACGAGTAGTTCTTGTTGCCGACGATCAATTGCATGCGGGAGTCCCTTCGCGTGGAGGAGGACGGCGCCGGCGGGGAGCCGGCGCCGCGGGGTCAGTTGGTGCCGGCGGGCGCGCCCGCCGTGGTGCCGTTGGCCGGGATGTCCGGCGCCGACGCCGCGGCCGGGCCGATGACGCGCCCGAGCCGGTCGCGCAGCTGCGTGCCGCCCTCGCGGCCCATCAGCTGGGCATAGATCGTCGCGTTGGACAGCACCTTGCGCACATAGTCACGGGTCTCCCAGATCGGGATGTTCTCGGTCCAGATGGCGGCGTCGAGCTGCGGCCCCTCGCGCCAGCGCCGCGGGCGGTTCGGTCCGGCGTTGTAGGCGGCGGCCGCCATCGCCTGCGAACCGTCGAAGCTGTCCATCACCAGCTTGAGGTAGCCGGTGCCCAGGCGCAGGTTGGTGTCGCGGTCGTGCAGCATGTCGGGCCGGAATTCGACGCCCAGTTTCCTGGCCGTCCACTTGGCGGTCGCCGGCATCACCTGCATCAGGCCGCCGGCGCCGACATGCGAGCGCGCGTCCATCATGAAGCGCGACTCCTGGCGGATCAGCCCGTAGACATAGGCCGGGTCCAGGCCCACCGCGGTGGACTGCCGGAGCACGTCGGCGCGATAGGGCATGGGGAAGCGCTGGGCCAGGTCGATCTCGGTGCGGGTGCGTTCGCTGGTCTGGATGCAGCGCTCCCAGAGCTCGCGCTCGCAGGCGGTCTGCGCGACGGCGAGCAGTTCGCGGTCGGACAGGCCGCGCAGGCTGAAGTTCCACTCGCGCTGGCCCTCGCTGCGCAGGCCCACCGCCAGCAGCTGCAGCGCGCGCTGGATGCCGGGATTGGCCAGCGCCTGCGCCCGCTCCTGCGCGCTCAGCTCGGCCGGCGAGGGCGGCAGCGGCAGGCGCAGCTTGAGCTCGTCCGCGGCGAGCTTGCCGTAGAAGCTCAGCGGCGACGCAATCGCGCGCAGTGACTCCAGGGCCTCGCGACGCTGGGCGTCGCCGGCGGGGCCGTTCGCCGCGAGCTGCTGCTGGGCCTTGGCGCGCCAGTACTGCCAGGTGATGTCCTTCTGGTCCGACGGCTTCATCAGCGCGATCGCCGCCACCAGCTGCTCCGGCCGGCTGGCGCCGGCGTCGCCGCGCAGCGCGGCGCGGGCGATCCAGTTCACCGTGTCGTCGCTCCATTCGAGCGGCCCGCCCAGTCGCGCCTGCAACTTCAGCGCGCGTTCGAAGTGGTCGTTGGCCTCGTCCTTCAGCCGCAGCGCGGCCTGCCGGCCGTACTGGGCCCACAGCCAGGCGGACAGGTCATTGGGCAGCTTCGGCGCCCAGCGGCGAACGTCGTCTTCGGCCTTGTCGTAGTCGGTGGCGAGCAGCCGCATCAGCGCCAGCAGCGTCAGCTCCGCCCGGGCGCGCGGGGACGCGGCGGCCTTGCGCTGGAGGTAGCGGTCGGGCTTGTCCATCAGCTCGGCGATCGCGTCCTGGTCGGCCTTGGACAGCAGCGCCGCGGCCTGCTTCACGGCGCGCGGCTTGTTGGTCTCGACGACCAGCCGCAGCTTGCGCCAGACATCCGAGTCCTTGAACTGGCCGTTCTCGTGCAGCGTCGCGGCCAGCATGTTGCAGCCCTCGTCGGCGTCGCGCTGCGCCAGCCAGGCGGTGCGCGCCGCCTCGCGGAGCTCGCGCGCCGGCGGGTCGGCCAGCAGCGTGTAGCAGACGACCTCGCGGTCGTCCTGCATCTTGTAGCCGGCCAGGTCGCGACGGAAGTTGGCCCAGTCGCGCCGGTGGCCCAGTTCGAGCAGCCAGTCGTTGCGCAGGCGGTCCTCGACGTAGCTGCCGGGCCAGCGGGCGTAGAAGGCGGTGATCTCGGGCTGCTGCGCGTCGGCCAGCCGGGCGTTCAGCTCCCAGTAGTCGAACCAGGGCGCGAGCGGGTGCTGCTGGTCGAAGGCGACCTGCCGCATCGCGGCCAGCCGCGAGCGGTCACGGGTACGCCAGGCCTCGCGGGCGTCGGTCACCAGGTCCGGCAGCGGCGGTGGCGGATTGGGCACGACGGCGAAGGGCATCGTCGACTGCGCGACGGCGGGGAGGGCCGTCCAGGCGCAGAGCGCGCCCAGGGTGGCGGAGGCGAGGGCGGTTACAGTGATTCGAGCGAACTTCATGACCGACTGCGATGAATGATTCCCCCACGGCCCCCGACGCCGCCGGCATCGCCGGCAAGACCTGGCCCCATGAGCGAAGCGAATTGCGCCGCGCCTTGCTGGCGCGCCGCCGCGAATGGTCGGCCGGCGCCGAGGCCCGTCTCGCCGCCGACAAGCTGGACGAGCAGCTGCTTCCGCTGCTGCGCCAGCTCGAGCCGCTGAGCCTCGGCCTGTACTGGCCGCTGGAGGGTGAATTTAACGCAGCGGCCTGGGCCGCGACGCACAAGCTCGGCGGGGCGATGCAACTGGCGTTGCCGTTCGCCCGCAAGGCCGGCGACCGCGGGCCGGCGGCGATGGAGTTCCGGCGCTGGGACGGCACCCCGCCCACGCTCAAGGACGAATGCGGCATCCCCAGCGCCACCGGCCCGGTGCTCGTGCCCGAGGTGCTGCTGGTGCCCTGCCTGGGCTACACGCGCGAGGGGTTCCGGCTCGGCTATGGCGGCGGTTATTTCGACCGCTGGCTGGAGGCGCATCCCGGCGTCACGACGATCGGCCTGGCCTGGAGTTGCTGCGAAGCCAGCTTCGAGGTGCAGCCGCACGACCAGGCGATGACCGTCGTCGTGACCGAGCGCGAGGTGCTCGCGCCCTGAGGCGGCGCGGCGCTCAGCCCGAGTGCTCGTCCACGGGCGGATCGGGCTCGCCGATCGCGCGCCGGGTGAGCGCCGACTGCTCGCCGATCCAGCGCGCGAACTCGACGACCTCGGGCCGCTGTCGCCCGTGCGCCGACATCATGAGCCAGTAGACCGTCGGGCAGTCGGTACGGCCGGCCGCGCCGAAAGGCTCGACCAGCTCGCCGCGCTCCAGCGCCTCGTAGATCAGCGGCAGCCGCGCCAGCGCGACCGCCTGGCCCGAGACCGCGGCCTGGATCTGCTGGTAGGTGAAGTTCAGGTACATCCAGCGCCGCGGCTGCAGGTCGGGCGCGCCGTGCAGCGCCAGCCAGCGCCGCCAGCTCAGGAACAGGCCGCTGGGGCGCTGGTCGTCCTCCTCGGCCAGCGTGTACTGGCGCAGGTCGGCCGCCTGGCCCAGCGGCGGGCCCTGGCCCTCCTGCGCCTGCTTCGCGACCCAGGGGTTGACCACCGGCGTGAGCATCTCGCCGAACATCCGCTGCGCCGACGGCGCCACCCGGTTGGGCGCGGCATAACGCAGCGCGACGTCGAACTCGCTGTCGTCGATCTCGACCAGCTGGTCGAGCGCGGACACGCGGATGTCCATGTCCGGATGCTCGCGCTGGAAGGCCTCCAGGCGCGGGATCAACCACAGCGACGCGAACGAGGCGAAGGTGGTGACGTTGACCACGCGTCGGCCGCGCGTCGAGCGGATCTGGCGCACGGTGCTGTCCAGCCGCTCCAGCATCGGCTCGACCGCCGCCAGCAGCAGCTTGCCGTCCGGCGCCAGCTCGACATGGCGGGTGCCACGCAGGAAGAGCGTGGCGCCGAGTTCCTCCTCCAGCGACCGGATCTGGCGGCTGATGGCGGACTGGGTCAGGTAGAGCTCGTCGGCGGCGGCGCTGAAGCTCAGGCGCCGGGCCACCGCCTCGAAGGCGCGCAGCGGACCGACGGCGAGCGGGCGATGTCGAGGCGGATTCATGCGCGGATGGTATCAATCGACGCGCGAAGACTCATTGGACCGGCATGCGGGGCAACCCTAATATCCCTCCATGTCCACGAGGAACGCCGCCAGGTGCGCGGGCCGCCCGGCGGACGGGGAGCCGATCATGAACGTCATGCAAAAGTCATCAATCCAGGTCAGCCGCGACGATGCCGCGTGGGCGTTGTCCGCGGGCGAGGCGATGAGCCTGCCGATCGGCCCGGGCCGCCGCGAGCTGCATGTGCTCGACGGGCGCGTCTGGGTGACGCAGCGCGGCGACCTGAACCTGCCGGCCCAGGACTTCTGGCTGTCGGCCGGCGAGACCCTGGAAGTGGCCAGCGGCACCGAACTGGTCGTGGAAGCCTGGCCGACCGCCCGCTTCCAGCTGATGGTGCCGCCGCAGGCCTGCGCCGCCCAGCGCGCGCGGCGCGTCAGCCGGCTGCCTTCTTTCGGGCAGCTGTTCGGCCAGCGCCTGGCGAACGCTTGAGCGCCGGAGCCGTGGCCTTGACCGGTTTCAGCTTCCTGTCGGTGCTGGGCTCGGCGGTGGTGCCGGCGCTCTTCTTCGGCGTGCTGGCCTTCGGCTTCGCATTGGCCGAGCGCAAGGCCGACTCCATCGCCAGCCGCCCCCAGGGCAGCATCAGCGCCGGCGACTCCAGCGTCTCCTCCGGCGGCCGGAAGTAATTCAGGCTGGCGACCTCCTGTCGCCCGTCCTTGCCAGTCTTCGCGTACCGGAAGGGCTCGCAGCCGGCCTCGAGGTAGCGCGGCTGGCTGACGGCGTCCGCCTTCAGGTAGAGCTCGTCGCGGCTGATGATGGCCAGAAACAGGTCGTCGACATAGAGCCCGAAGCCCCCGAACATCCGCCGCGCCAGCACCGGCCCGAGCGGCGCCAGCAGCTCCATGCAGTGGTTGGCGAAATCGCTGCCCGCGCCGGCGACGCGCCGGACGGTTCCCGTGGTGGTGGTGCCTCGTGCCATGGCGGCGACTCTAGCAACCCGCGTCCGGCGCGGCCACAATGGCCGGCTCCGGGGCCCGTCGGTCCCGCTGGGCAACGCGAAGGGGCCGGATGGATCCGAACGACAAGCTGCCGATTTCCGAAGACCGCCAGGCGCTGCGCGAGCGCCTGATCCGCGAGCGCCTGGACCTGCCGGGCCGCCTGGAACTCGCGGACCTGGTGCAGGGCGTGCTGCGCGTGTGGCTGGTGGGACGCAAGGAAAAGCGCATTGCGGCGTACTGGCCGATCAAGGGCGAATTCGATCCGCTGCCGGCGCTGTACCGCTGGAGCGAGGTCGATCCCGAACGCCGCATCGGCCTGCCCGTCGTCGATCGCGAGCAGGGGCGCCTGCGCTTCCACGTCTGGTATCCCGGCTGCCCGATGGAAGAGGACGCGACCGGCATCACCAAGCCCAAGGACACCGAGGCCTTCGAGCCCGAACTCCTGCTGCTGCCCTGCCTGGGCTACGGCCCGGGCGGCATCCGCATGGGCTACGGCGGCGGCTTCATGCTGCGCACCATCGCGCAGATCCAGCCCCGGCCGCAGGCCGTGGGCGTCGGTTTCAGCCACGGCTTCCAGCCGACGCTGACCGCCCAGCCGAACGACGTGCGGCTGGACGCGATGCTGACCGAGATGGGAGTGGTCTGGGAGAATCCGCGCGCATGAATGCCGTCGATTCCCCCGTCCGCCCGACCGCCGACACGCTGGATGCGCTGTATGTGGCCCACCTCGCCGAGCAGCAGCGTCGCACCGAACACGCGCTCCAGCGCGGTGGCTACGACGCGCTGCTGATCGCGTCCGGTGTCGAGAAGTTCGCCTTCCTCGACGACCGGCCCTACGTCTTCCAGCCCAATCCCCACTTCAAGCTGTGGGTGCCGCTGATCCGCCATCCGGACAGCTGGCTGGTGATCCGTCCCGGCCACCGGCCCCGGCTGGTCTACGTCCAGCCCGAGGACTACTGGCATGTGCCGCCCGAGGCGCCGAGCGGCTTCTGGGTGGAGCACTTCGAAATGATCGTCGTGCGCACCCCCGGTGAGGCGCTGCCCTACCTGCAGCTGCCGGGCGAGCTGGCGATCGTCGGCGAGGCCGACGCGGCGCTGGGCGACATCGTCCCGAACAACCCGCCCGAGGTGCTGAACCCGCTGCATCACGCGCGCGCGGTGAAGACCGGCTACGAGCTGCTGCGCCTGCGCGAGGCGTCGACGCTGGGCGCGACGGCGCACCTGGCCGCGCAGCGCGCCTTCCGCGAAGGCCGGTCGGAGGCGGCGATCCATGCCGCCTACCTCCGGGCCTGCGGCCTGGCCGAGCGCGACCTGCCCTACGGCAACATCGTCGCGCTGAACCAGCACGCCGCGGTGCTGCATTACCAGTACCAGGACCAGCGGGCGCCGGCGCAGTCGCTGTCGCTGCTGATCGACGCGGGCGCGCACAGCTGCGGGTATGCCTCGGACATCACCCGCACCACCGGCAACGGCGACGCCAGCTTCCAGGCGCTGGTCGACGCGATGGAGGCCGCGCAGCTGCGCCTGGTCGATCGCGTGCGCGCGGGCGTCGACTACCGCGACATCCACCTGGCCTCGCACCGCGAGATCGCCGGCGTGCTGCGGCAGCTGGGCATCGTGCGGATGGACGAGGACGCGATGCTCGCGCAGGGCGTGACCTCGACCTTCCTGCCGCATGGCATCGGCCACCTGCTCGGCCTGCAGGTGCACGACATCGGCGGCTTCATGGCCGGCGAGGACGGCGGCACGATCCCCAAGCCCGACGGTCACCCCTACTTGCGGCTGACGCGCATGCTGCAGCCCGGCATGGTGGTGACGATCGAGCCGGGGCTGTACTTCATCCCGATGCTGCTGGACAAGCTGCGCGCGACGCCCGCGGCGGCGCAGGTGGACTGGGCGCTGGTCAAGCACCTCAGCGCCTTCGGCGGCGTGCGCATCGAAGACGATGTCGCCTGCCGCCACAGCGGCGCGCCCGAGAACCTGACGCGGGACGCGTTCGCGGCGCTGGGCTGAGCGCTGGCGCCCTCGGCGCCCACCCCGTCACGCATGAAAAAAGGGCCCGCGGGCCCTTTCGTTCATCGTTCCGGTCGTCGAGCGGCGCCCGATGACGGTCGCTGGCGGGCGCTCGCCCGCCGGCCTCAGGCTGCCTTGCGGCGGCGCGCCATGCCCAGGCCGACCAGCGCCAGCCCGGCCAGCGCCAGCGAACCCGGCTCCGGCACGGTCGTCAGCTGCACGTTCCAGTTGTTGATCACGCCGACGTCGGCGCCGGCCAGGTCGGCCACGCGCAGCGTCCAGGTGCCGAAGGCGTCCTGGCCGTTGAAGGCCGACAGCAGTTCTTCCGCGCGGAAGCTGCCGGTGAACGGCGCGGCGCCATTGGCGACGGCGGTGGTCGCCGCATCGTCGAAGACGGTGTTGAAGAAGTTGTCGGCCGATCCGCCGCGGCGGTTGAACAGCTGGACGGTGGTGCCGGTCGGCGCGATCAGCCAGATCGCCAGGTCGGCGTCATAGGTGTGGCGCAGGTCGACGATCGAGACGTTGACGTCGCTCAGCGTGCCGCGGGTGTCGACGTTCAGCGTGGAGGTCACGACGCAGCGGTCGCAGATGGCGGTCGGCGTGGTGCTGGAGGCGGTCACGACCGCGGCTTGGGCGGTGAAGGCGGTGGTCAGGGAGGCGGCGCAGACGGCCAGCAGACGCTTGAAGTTCATGGAGTCAGGGTCACAAAAAAGGTGGCTTGTGACTCCATGTAAGCAGTGTTCATGCCAATGAATTAGGGATGGCGTTCGAATCCCTTCTGGCATAGGCACTTGGCGCTGTTTCCGTGAACAATTCCCGGCGCTCCGCGCGTGCGGTTTTAACGAACTGTCAAGAATCCCGACGTTGGCTGCTTGCGCCGTCCCCTCAGCTGATGCGAGGGCCGAGGGGATGAAACGGATTTCTGGGACTCAGAACCGATAGCCCACGCCGACGCCGATCAGCAGCGGATCGATCTTGAACTTGCCGACCGACGCGCCCTTGGAGCGCACCTCGGTGTCCATCTTGAGCTTCTTGATGTCGAGGTTGATCGACCACCTCGGATCCAGCATCACGTCGAAACCGACCTGCAGGGCCAGGCCGACGCTCTGCTTCTCGATGCTGGGCGCCAGCGCCGCCTGCACGGCCGGCTCGAAGCGGGCGCTGGAGAAGCGCGTGTAGTTGAGGCCGGCGCCAAGGTAGGGGCGGAACTGCCCGTCCGGGTTGAAGTGGTACTGCAGCGTCAGCGTCGGCGGCAGGTGCTTCACGGTCCCGATGCGCACGCCGTTGCTGCGCAGCGTGTGCCGTTGCGGCACGGTCAGGATCAGCTCGGTCGCCAGGTTCGGCGTGATGAAGTAGCTGATGTCGACTTCGGGAATCGTCTTGCGGCTCAGCGACAGGCCGAGCCCGGTCCGGTCCTTGTCCGCCGGGTCGATGTTCACCGCGCGGGCGCGGATCACCCAGGGGCTGCCCTGCGCATGCGCGGGCAGCGCGGTGGTCGTCATCAGCGCCGTGAGCGCCATGAGCGCCGCGGCGCCGAGGGACAAGCGGGATCGGGTGGGGATGCGGGACATACGTTCACTCCTGGTCAATGGGTGACCGGCATTGAACGTGGGCCCCGGGCCGCTGGCCTTGACCGTTCACAAGGAACGGCGGCGCGGCATGAAGACCGCCCGCGGCGGCGCGGACCGCTTGCGCGGGGTCAAGCTTGGGCGGCGAGACCGAGGCGTTTGCACAACTCCAGCGTCAGCGCGCTCTGGTTGAGCGTGTAGAAGTGCAGCCCCGGCACGCCGCCGGCGATCAGGCGCTCGCACAGTCGCGTGACGACGTCCAGGCCGAAGGCGCGCACGGAGGCGGCGTCATCCATGTAGCCCTCCATCTTCAGCGCGACCCAGCGCGGGATCTCGATGCCGTCGCGCTGCGCGAACTGCGCGATGCGCGCGTAGTTGTTGATCGGCATGACGCCCGGCACGATCGGCACCTCCACGCCCAGGGCGCGGGAGGCCTCGACGAAGTGGAAGTAGGCATCGGGGTTGTAGAAGAACTGCGTGATCGCGCCGCTGGCGCCGGCGCGCACCTTGTCGGCGAAGAACTGCAGGTCGCGCGCCGCGTAGCGCTGCTGCGGGTGGTACTCGGGATAGGCCGCGACCTCGATGTCCCAGTCCTCGCCCTGCGTCTCGCGGATGAAGCGCACCAGCTCGGCGGCGTAGCGGAACTCGCCCGCCGTGGCCGTGCCGCTGGGCAGGTCGCCGCGCAGCGCGACGACGCGGCGGATGTCCTGCGCGCGGTAGGTCGCCAGGATCTCGGCGATGTTCTCGCGCGTGGAGCCGACGCAGGACAGGTGCGGCGCGGCGTCGAAGCCCTGCGACGCGATGTCGGCGACGGTCGACAGCGTCTTCTCGCGCGTGGAGCCGCCGGCGCCGTAGGTGACGCTGAAGTACTGCGGATTCACCGCGCGCAGTTCCTGCACGACGGTCTTGAGCTTCTCGGTGCCGACGGGCGTGTTGGGCGGGAAGAATTCGATGCTGACCGGCGTCGTCATGGTTGTTGGATCCAGATGAAGAATTCGGTGTTGCCGTCGCCACCGGTGACGGGGCTTTCGAACCAGCCCTTGACGACGAGGTCGCGCTTCTCGGCGGCGGCCACGGCCTGTTCCTTGACCACGGCGTACTGCGACTTGTCCTTGACGATGCCGTTCTTGTTCAAGGCCTTGGGGCCGAGCTCGAACTGCGGCTTGATCAGCAGCAGCGCCTGGCCTTGCGGCTTGAGCCAGCCGGCCACGTGCTTGATCGTGCCGATCATCGAGATGAAGCTCAGGTCGCCCACGACGAGGTCGAAAGGCTCGGCGGGCACATAGTCCTTCACGTGCATGCCTTCGAGGGCCGTCACGCGCGGGTCGGCCTTCAAGGTCTCGTGCAGCTGGCCGTGGCCGACGTCGATGCCGGTCACGTGCGCCGCGCCGGCCTTGAGCAGCACGTCGGTGAACCCGCCCGCGCTCTGGCCCATGTCCAGGGCCGAGAAACCGGCCACCGACACGCCGACCTTGGCCAGCGCACCCTCGAGCTTGAGCCCGCCGCGCGAGACGTAACGCAGTTCGGCATCGTTCGTCACGCGCATGGGGGTGGTCTCGGGCAGGTCCTCGCCGCACTTGCGCACGACGGTCCAGCCCTTGGGGCCTTCCCACTCGACCGCGCGTGCGTCGATCAGCCGCTGGGCAGCCGAGCGCGTGGGCGCCAGGCCAAGGGAAAGAAGCCGCTGATCAGCACGCATGGTCGGGTCTCGGTTCAGTCGACGGTCAGTCGATCAATAGCGGTAGGTGTCGGGCTTGTAGGGACCGGCCTTGCTGACGCCGATGTAGGCGGCCTGCTCGTCGGTCAGCTCGCTCAGCTGCGCGTTCAGCGTCTTGAGCTGCAGGCGCGCGACGTGCTCGTCCAGGTGCTTGGGCAGCACGTAGACCTGGCCCACGGCATAAGCGTCCTTGTGCGCGAACAGCTCGATCTGCGCGATGGTCTGGTTGGCGAAGCTCGAGGACATCACGTAGCTCGGGTGGCCGGTGCCGCAGCCCAGGTTCACGAGGCGGCCCTTGGCCAGCAGGATGATGCGCTTGCCGTCCGGGAAGATCACGTGGTCCACCTGCGGCTTGATCTCTTCCCACTCGTACTGCTCGAGCGAGGCGACGTCGATCTCGTTGTCGAAGTGACCGATGTTGCAGACGATCGCGTTGTGCTTCATCGCAGCCATGTGCTCGTGGCGGATCACGTTCTTGTTGCCGGTCGTGGTCACGAAGATGTCGGCCTTGTCGGCGGCGTATTCCATCGTCACGACGCGGAAGCCCTCCATCGCGGCCTGCAGCGCGCAGATCGGATCGATCTCGGTGACCCAGACCTGGGCCGACAGCGCGCGCATCGCCTGCGCCGAGCCCTTGCCCACGTCGCCGTAGCCGGCGATCACGGCGATCTTGCCGGCGACCATGACGTCGGTGGCGCGCTTGATGCCGTCCACCAGCGACTCGCGGCAGCCGTAGAGGTTGTCGAACTTGCTCTTGGTGACCGAGTCGTTGACGTTGATCGCGCGGAACAGCAGCGTGCCCTTGGCCGACATCTCCTTCAGGCGATGCACGCCGGTGGTCGTTTCCTCGGTCACGCCGATGATCTCGGCGCTCTTGCGGGTGTACCAGGTCGCGTCTTCGGCGATCTTCTTCCTGATCGCGGCGAACAGGATGCGCTCTTCCTCGCTACCCGGATTGGCCAGGACCGACAGGTCCTTCTCGGCCTTCTGGCCCAGGTGCATCAGCAGCGTCGCGTCGCCGCCGTCGTCCAGGATCATGTTGGGGCCTTCGCCCGCTTCGCCCTTGGCGCCGAACTCGAAGATGCGGTGGGTGTAGTCCCAGTAGTCTTCCAGCGTCTCGCCCTTGTAGGCGAAGACGGGGGTGCCGACGGCGACCAGCGCGGCGGCGGCGTGGTCCTGCGTCGAGAAGATGTTGCACGAGGCCCAGCGGACTTCGGCGCCCAGCGCCTGCAGCGTCTCGACCAGCACGGCGGTCTGGATCGTCATGTGCAGCGAGCCGGTGATGCGCGCGCCCTTGAGCGGCTGGGCCGCGGCGTATTCCTCACGGATCGCCATCAGCGCGGGCATCTCGCTCTCGGCGATCTTGATCTCCTTGCGGCCCCAGTCGGCCAGCGACAGGTCTTTGATCAGGTACTGGTCTTGGGCCAGCGGCTTCAGTTGGGCGTTCATGCGGACTCCTGCGAGGAAGGGCCGTCGACGCCAGCGATCAGGACATGGGGAGAAGTGGGGAGGGCACTTGCCGCTCGGTCCTCACCCGGCCTGCGAAGGGTCGACGGGTGAGCGCGGTTGCCATGGCCGCGGGCACGTCGCCGCGCGGCGGTTCCGAGCCTGGCCTCGATGGGATGGGAGGTCGCAACGCTCCTCGGAACAGGGCGCGATTGTAGACATGTTCCGTTCGACGGCTTGATGACAGCGTCACGGTCGGGGCCACAATCGCCCCTTATGCGAACGATCCCCCCGCTCAGCGACTGTCCCCGCGCGGCCTGGCTCCCCCTGCGCGGGGTGCTGACCGACATCGACGACACCCTGACGGCCGAGGGCGACATCGCCCCCGCCGCGCTGGCGGCCCTGCATCGGCTGCAGGGCGCCGGCGTCCCGGTCATCGCGATCACCGGCCGGCCCGCGGGCTGGAGCGCGCCCTTCGCGTTGGACCGGCCCCTGCGGGGGATCGTGGCGGAGAACGGCGGGGTGCTGCTGCACCGGGAGAACGACGCGCTGGTCACCGAGTTCGCCCAGGACGACGCGACGCGACGGGAGAACTTCGCGCGTCTGCAGGCCTGCGCGGGGGCGATCGTGGCGACGGTGCCGGGCGCCCAGCTGGCGCGCGACAGCGCGGGGCGGCTGACCGACATCGCGGTCGACCACAGCGAATTCACGCGGCTGGACGACGACGCGATCGCCGCCGTCTGCGACCTGATGCGCGCCCATGGGCTGGTGGCGACGGTGAGCTCGATCCACGTCAACGGCTGGATCGGGGAACACAGCAAGTGGACCGCCGCCCAGTGGGCGGTGAAGCGGCTGACCGGGCGAGCGTTCGATCCGCGGGAGTGGGTCTATGTCGGCGACTCGACGAATGACCAGCTGATGTTCGAGCGGGTGCCCCTGTCGGTGGGGGTGGCCAACATCGCGCGTTTCCTGCCGATGCTGGATCACCCGCCGGCCTACGTCACCGCCAGCGAGCGCGGCGACGGTTTCGCGGAAGTGGCCCGCGCCTTGCTGGCCGCGGCCGGCTGAGGGCGGGTCGGCGCGTCCTCGACGGCCGGGACGCGCGGCCGGGGCTGGCGCCCTTCGACCGGATCCCAGGCATGCCGCCCGACCAGCGCCGACACTCCCGGCCAGTCATGCCCGCGCGGCAGCACCCGCGCCAGGCTCGCATGGCTGACGCGTCCGCCGACGGCCACGAGCCGCTCCGCCACCTCGATGCGCCGGCGCCGCAGCCGCGGCAGCAGCCAGCGGTTGGTCGGGCGCTCGCGCAGCACGCTGGGATGCGGCATGCAGCGGTGCTCCGCCATCAGCAGGTGGCGCAGCAGCACCTCCAGTCCGAACGGGTCGAGGTGGCGCCAGTCGGTGCTCAGCCGCGCCAGCGCGAAGCGCAGGTTGGCCTGGGCGTCGGAACGCGCGACATGGAAACGGTTCTGGCCAGTCATGAACATCGGGGCCTCCGATCGGGGGAGATCGATGCGCCCGCGCGGCAAGCGCGGCGCCTGTCCTGGATGTCGGCGGGCGCGCGGGGGTTCTGAAGCCCGAGGATGTCCCCAAAAACGTCACGAAACGCAAACGCCCCTCGACCTGAGGGGGGCCTCGTCGGAGGGAGGCGAGACCCCCGAACGTGGACGGGGCCGCCGGAAAAAGCGAAGGGCCGCGCGAGGCGGCCCTTCCGGGTGGGGGTGAGGCGTCAGCCGGCCTCGGGGTGGCGGGCCTTCCAGGCGCGCATCGCTTGCCGGTAGCGGTCCATCGCCAGGTCGTGCAGGTCGAAGATGCACGGGTCGCAGCCGTTGCCGCAGCAGGCGTCGATGTCCGGCTGCACGGGCGGCTGGGGCATCGGGTCGTCGGCCTCGAGCGAGGCCGGCGCCGCGGCGGGGTCGGGCAGGGCGGTGGTCATGACCGGGAGGCTCCGCGAGGGCTTCGGCCCCCGCGGCGCACGCTCAGCGACGGACCGGCGGCGGTCCCGAGTGGGCCGAGCGCTGCAGGTGACGGAAGGTGATCCGGCCCTTGGTCAGGTCGTAGGGCGACATCTCCAAGGAGACGGCGTCGCCAGCCAGGATGCGGATGTGATGCTTGCGCATCTTGCCGCCCGTGTAGGCGATGACCTGGTGGCCGTTCTCCAGCGTCACGCGAAAGCGCGAGTCCGGCAGGATTTCGTTGACGACACCCTGCATTTCAATCAGTTCTTCCTTGGCCATACGGGAGGCTCCTTTCTTGAAATCGATAAGGGCGCCGGCCGCGGTCTGCCGCGGGCCTTCGCCTCGGGAATCACGGGCGCGCCGTCAATGGCAGCGCGCCCAGGCCGTGCCTTCGGTCTCCGCGTAGCGCAACGCGGCGCGGCGGGTCTCGAAGGTCGGCACGAATCGCATGACGCGATCGATGCTGGCCATGCCGCGTCCCGATCGGATCGAGACGGCCGCGGCGAATCCGCCGTCGGCATGGGGTTTGGTCATCGGTGAGACAAGGAATCGCCCCACCTCAATGCTTTTGGTTCGCATAGTTTTCATGAGGTGTGCGCCTTGACAGGCAATCGCAATAAGCAACCGTCTTGGCGCGGTTTGGGAATGTGCCCTTTCCCTGTTTCGATGGCGCGAAGCCGGGGCGGGACACGAAGAGGTGCTCCAGCAGCCGTTCGCCCAAGGACGATCGAACCGGCCGAAGCCAGAAACGCGCAAGCGCACGAACCGGGGGTTGATGCTGGTGCGAGCCGCTCGCAGAAAGGTCCGTGAGAGGGACCGGAGGGGCTGCAGAAGAAGACCTGAAGAGGGTGGTCTTGTGCGAATCAAGCTGCGGATTGTAGCGCAAGCGCGCGAATTGCGCAGCGTCGCTTGCAGTCAGGACGCGGGGATCGTGCGGAAGGGCCGGCGGTTGGCGGGCGGCGCAAGCCCGACGAGCGCGACGAGCACCGCCTGCCGGTCGCGGCGGATCGTGCAAGCGGTCCGCCGGAACGGGCATGCGGCCCCGGGGGCCGCTGCCTACGATGAATCCATCCCTCGCGAGGTCCGCCGGCAAGCGCCCCCGTCGAGGGGAAATCCCTCCACCCTGTCATCCCTCCAAGGACGGAATCCCATGAGCAAGATCTGGTTCATCACCGGCGCCAACCGCGGCTTCGGGCTGGAGATCGCCAAGGCGGCGCTGGTCGCCGGCGATCGCGTCGTCGCCACCGGCCGCGATGTCGCGGCGCTCCAGGACGCCTATGCGGCGCACGCCGACGCCGTGCTGTGCCTGCCGCTGGACGTCAGCCGCGAGGCCGACGCGGTCCACGCGGTCGAGCAGGCCGTCGCGCGCTTCGGTCGCATCGACGTGCTGGTCAACAACGCGGGGTATGGCCAGCTGGGCCTGTTCGAGGCCATCGGCGCCGACGACATCGAGCGCCAGTTCGCCACCAACGTCTTCGGCCTGATGCACGTCACCCGGGCGGTGCTGCCGGTCATGCGCCGGCAGCGCGACGGTCACGTGATCAACATCGCCTCGGTCGGCGGTTTCCGCGGCTTCGATGGCGCGGCGGTCTACTGCGCGACGAAGTTCGCCGTCGATGGCTTCAGCGCCTCGCTGGCGCCGGAGCTGGCCGGCTTCAACATCCGGGTGACGGTGGTTGAGCCCGGCTTCTTCCGGACCGACTTCCTGGACGCCAGCTCGGTGCGCTACGGCACCCGGACGATCGCGGACTACGCCGCGCTGCCGCGGCCGCCGCTGTCCACCTACGAGGCCTACAACCACCGGCAGCCGGGGGATCCGGCCAAGCTGGGCCGGGCCTTCGTCGAGTTGGCCGCGATGCCGACGCCGCCGCTGCATTTCGTGGCGGGCTCCGATGCGCTGGGCATGGCGCGCGAGACCTTCGGCCAGCGTCTCGCCGAGGTCGAGGCGCATGCCGCGCTGTCGGCCTCGCTGGACCGCGACGACGCTTGACCGACGACCGCCGACGGCCGCCGACGGCCGCCGCCGGGCGCTCAGGCCAGCGCCCGCGCGGGCGGCGTGTCCCGGCGCCTGGCGGCGTCGCGCGAGGGCGGGCTGCCGTAGAGCCGGCTGTACTCGCGGCTGAACTGGGACGGGCTCTCGTAGCCGACCGCGTGGCCGGCGCGCGCGACCTCCAGTCCCTCCGCGATCAGCAGCCGGCGCGCTTCCTGCAGCCGCAACTGCTTCTGGTACTGCAGCGGGCTCATCGAGGTCAGCGCGCGGAAGTGGTGGTGCAGCGAGGACGCGCTCATGTGCGCCTCTCTGGCGAGCGCCTCGATGCGCAGCGGCTGGGCGTAATTCGCCTTCAGCCAGCGGATGGCGCGGTGCACGCGCTGCGTCTGGCTGTCGGCGCGCGCGACCTGTGCCAGCCGCTCGCCCTGCTCGCTGCGCAGCACGCGGTAGACGAGCTCGCGCATCGCCATCGGCGCCAGCGCGGCATGGTCCTCGGGATGGTCCAGCAGCCGTACCAGCCGCCCGGCCGCGTCGAGCATGTCGGGGGTCACCGCGCTGACGAAGAGGCCGCGGCCCGTGTCCTCGGCGCGCGGGCGGTCGCCGCGGCG
>NZ_VOSR01000219.1:0-2093 GCF_007997345.1 Mitsuaria sp. TWR114 | reverse complement strand
ACAACGGCCACACGGTCCAGGTGAACGTGGCGCCGGGCAACTCGCTGCAGATCATGGGCCGGCGCTACGAACTGCAGCAGTTCCACTTCCATCGCCCCAGCGAGGAGCGCATCAACGGCCGCCAGTACGACATGGTGGCCCACCTCGTCCACAAGGATGCCGAGGGCCGGCTCGCCGTCCTGGCGGTGCTGCTGGAGCGCGGCCAGGATCAGGCGCTGATCCAGACGGTCTGGAACCACCTGCCGCTGGAGCGCGGCGACACCTACAACGCGCCGGTGCCGATCGACCTCAACCAGCTGCTGCCCGCGGAGCGGGGCTACTTCTCCTACATGGGCTCGCTGACGACGCCGCCCTGCACCGAGGGCGTGCTGTGGCTGGTGCTGCGCCAGCCGGTGCAGCTGTCGACCCAGCAGATCTCGGTGTTCTCGCACCTGTACCCGATGAACGCGCGGCCGCTGCAGGCGCAGTCTGGCCGCCTCATCAAGGAATCGAACTGAGGGCCCGCGCCCTCGATGGCTGAGCCGTGGGAGCGTTGTCTCCCGCTTGGGCCGGCGTCGTGACGAGCGTCACGGCGTCGGCCGTCTTCTTGGTGGAAACCCTTGGTTATCACTGGCGCTCACCGCACAATCCCGGCCGCCGCGCGCCAGAAGCCATCACGCGTTTGATCTTGGTCATGGACGGCGCGGCCGGAACCTCAATTGCCCTTTCCCTCCGTGGAGGGGCGCCCCATCCCCCCAGGACACCCCCGCCGTGATGAAGACCATCAAGTCGCGCCTGATCGCGATCAGCATCCTGATCGTCGTCGCCGCCGTCGCGCTCGCCACCTTCGCCAGCTACTGGGCCGTGCGCGATCACGCCCGTCGCCAGGTGCAGGCCCAGTTGACCGACCTCGCCACCGCCAACGCCAACGGCGTTGCCGCATGGGTGAAGACGCAGAAGGACGTGGTCGCCGCGATGGCGCCGGCCGCGCAGCTCGAGGACCCCCGTCCGGTGCTGACGCAGGCGCTGCAGTCCGGGCGCCTGGACCTGGCCTATGTCGGCGGTGCCGACAAGCGGATGATCTCCATCCCCGACCGCCAGCGTCCCGCCGACTACGACCCGACCGGCCGCGGCTGGTACAAGCTGGCCTCCGCGACCGACCAGCCGGTGATCACCGCGCCCTACGTGGCGGCCTCCAGCAAGAAGCTGGTCGTGACCTTCGCCAGCGCGGTGCGCGCGGGCGGCGAGCTCAAGGCGGTGACCGGCACCGACGTGGCGCTGGACGACATCGTCGCGACGATGAAGTCGATCAAGCCGACCGCCAGCGGCTTCGCGATGCTGCTGGACAAGCAGGGCACCGTGATCGCCCACCCGGACGCGGCCCTGACGCTCAAGCCGGTGAAGGACCTGTCGGCGGCGATCGACGGCGCGCTGCTGACGACCGCGCACGGCGACGAGCCCACGCTGGCCGAGGTCGGTGAGCATCGCTTCTTCCTGAAGGCCGTGGATGTGCCGGGCACGACTGGGTGCTGGTGGCCGCGGCCGAGCGCAACGAGGCGCTGGCGGCGCTGTCGGACGTGCTGCGCAACGCGGGCCTGACGATGCTGGTGGTGACGGCGGTGGCGGCGCTGGTGGCGGCCGCGGCCGTCGGCGCGCTGCTGAGCGGCCTGGCCGGCATCAAGCGCGCGATGAACGACATCGGCGCCGGCGAGGGCGACCTCAGCCAGCGCCTGCAGGTGCGCGGCGAGGACGAGATCGCCGACATCTCCCGTGGCTTCAACCAGTTCGTCCACAAGATCGAGCAGGTGATGCTGCAGGTGCGCGAGACCAGCCAGTCGATCGCGGTCGCCTCGCGCCAGATCGCCGCCGGCAACCACGACCTGAGCCAGCGCACCGAGGAGACGGCCAGCAACCTGCAGGAGACGGCCAGCTCCATGGAGGAGCTCAACAGCACCGTCGCCAACAGCGCCGCCAATGCCGACCAGGCGCGCCAGCTGGCCGACACCGCCAGCCGCGTCGCGCGCCAGGGCGGCGAGGCGATGGGGCAGGTGGTCTCGACGATGCAGGAGATCAGCACGAGCTCGCGCCAGATCGGCGACATCATCGGCGTCATC
>NZ_VOSR01000218.1:0-8639 GCF_007997345.1 Mitsuaria sp. TWR114 | reverse complement strand
CGCGCCGCGCTGGCCGACGGCACGATCGACGCGCTGGTCAGCGACCACAACCCGGTCGCCGCCGACGAAAAGACCTTGCCCTTCGCCGAGGCCACACCCGGCGCCACCGGCCTGGAACTGCTGCTCAGCCTGGCGCTGCGCTGGGGCCAGGACGAGGGCCTCTCGCTGGCGCGGACGCTCGACACCATCACCGGCCGTCCGGTCAAGGTCCTGGGCGGCGCGCTGGGCTCGCTGGCGGCAAGCGCTGGCCGGCTGGTCGAGGGCGGTGTGGGCGACGTCGTCGTCTTCGACGCCGAGGCCAGCGGCGCGGTCACGCCGGAGCGGCTGGTCAGCCAGGGCAAGCACACCCCGTTCTCCTTCGACATCACCGGCTTCGAGCTGCCGGGCCGCGTGCGCTACACGCTGGTGGCCGGCACGGTCGCCTACGAATCGCTGGTCACCGACGTCGAGCGGACGGCCTGATGCGCGCCCTGGTCGGCGTCTGGCGGGCGCTGCGCATGCTGGCGCACATCGCGCACGGGGTCTTCCTCGTGCAGGTGCGCTGGTCCGGTTTCGACACCCCGACGAAGCAGCGTTATGTCGGCTGGTGGTCGGGAAAATTGCTGCGGGTGCTGGGGGTGCGGCTGGAGTCGCCGGGCCCGCAGGCGCCGGCGCCGCGCCTGATCACCGCGAATCACATCTCGTGGCTGGACATCGCGGCGATGCACGCGGTGATGCCGGAGGCGCGCTTCGTCTCCAAGGCGGACATCGCGACCTGGCCGCTGGTGGGATCGCTCGCGACGGCGGTGGGCACGCTCTACATCGAGCGCGCCAGCAAGCGTGACGCGCTGCGCGTCGTGCACAAGACGGCCGAGGCGCTGGCCGCTGGCGAGACGGTGGCGGTCTTCCCCGAGGGCACGACGGGAGCGGGCTACCCCCTGCTGCCGCTGCACGGCAACCTGTTGCAGGCAGCGATCAGCACGCACACCCCGTTGCAGCCGGTGGTGCTGCGCTGGCACCAGCCGGGCCGGCCCTACAGCGAGGCCGCGCAATACATCGGCCAGATGACCTTGATGGAAAGCCTGTGGCGCATCCTGACCGCCAAGGACCTGGCGGTCGAAGTCCGCTCACTGCCCGCGATGCCGACGGAAGGCCTGGACCGCCGCCACCTCGCTGAAGCTCTGGCCGAGCGACTTTCAAACGCACTCCCCAGGCCCTGAGTCCTGGGTCGATCGGGGACGGCAAGGCGTGGGGGTTTTGGCCTCCAATCGCCCATCAGCGGGAATGCCGCATGCCCTCCGGCCGCGGTTTGATGCGAGGATCCGCCGATGCTGCTGTGCTTCGACGACGAACAGGACCTGGCCACGCGGCTGGCCAGGGAGTTGGGCCGCCCGATGGGGGTCATCACGCGACATCGTTTCCCGGATGGGGAGACGCGGGTGGTGCTGCCCAAGCCGCTGCCGAGCGACATCATCGTGCTGCGCGGGATGCAGCATCAGCCCAACGACCGTCTGGTCGAGCTGCTGATCGCCGCGCCGGCCGCGCGGGGCTGGGGCGTTCGGCATCTGATGCTGGTCGCGCCGTATCTGGCCTACATGCGGCAGGACATGGAGTTCACGCCGGGCGAGGCGGTCAGCCAGCGTCACATCGCGGCGCTGCTGTCGACGCAGTTTGACCGCGTGGTGACTGTCGACCCGCACCTGCACCGGATCGCCAGCCTGGATGAGGTGATGCCACGCGGGCGTGGCGTTGCGCTGTCGGCGGCGGCGCAGCTCGGGCGCTTCATCGCCGTGCAGGTGCCGGGCGCGGTGCTGGTCGGACCGGATGAGGAGTCGGGGCAGTGGGTCGCCGAGGCGGCGCGTGCCGGCAAGCTCGAGCATGCGATCGGCCGCAAGGTGCGCTTCGGCGACACGCAGGTGCAGCTGGCGTTTCCCGAGCTGGATGTGCGTGGGCGCTCGGTCGTGCTGCTGGACGACATGGCCTCGACCGGCCGGACGCTGATCGGCGCGGCGCGTGAGGCGCTCGAGCGCGGCGCGGCCAGCGTGGATGTCGCCGTGACGCATGCGCTGTTCAACGGCGATGCCCTGCCGGCGCTGCGCGCGGCCGGCGTGCGTCACATCTGGAGCAGCAACGCGGTTCCGCACGAGACCAACGCGGTCTGCATCGCGGAGCTGCTCGCGACCGCGCTGCGTCGCAAATAGAGGGCCGCCGGGCGGCTGGCGGCGTCAGGCCCGAAATGTCGGGCTGAGATGTCAGGCCTTGCCCTGATTGGCCACCGCCGCGGCCGCCTTGGCCGCAGCCTCGGCGTCGCCAAGGTAATAGCTCTTGATGGGCTTCAGGTCCTTGTCCAGCTCGTACACCAGCGGGATGCCGTTGGGAATATTCACGCCAACGATGTCTTCGTCGGCGATGCCGTCCAAATACTTCACGAGGGCCCGGATCGAGTTGCCGTGGGCCGCGATCAGCACGCGCTGGCCCGACAGAATCGCGGGTGCGATCTGTTCGTTCCAGTAGGGCAGCACGCGGGCCACGGTGTCCTTGAGGCACTCGGTCAGCGGAATGTCCGACGGTTGCAGGCCGGCATAGCGGATGTCGTCGCGCTCGCTGCGCGGGTCCGACGCTTCCAGCGCCGGCGGCGGGGTGTCATAGCTGCGGCGCCATACGAGCACCTGCTCGTCGCCGTACTGCTTGGCCATGTCCGCCTTGTTCAGCCCCTGAAGGCCGCCGTAATGGCGTTCGTTCAGGCGCCAGCTGTGCCGCACCGGCAGCCACTGGCGGTCCATCTGGTCCAGGCAATGCCACAGGGTCCAGATGGCGCGCTTGAGCACGGAGGTGTGGGCCACGTCGAAGTCGACGCCCGCTTCCTTCAGCAGACGGCCCGCCTGCTTGGCCTGTTCCACCCCGGTGGGCGTCAGATCCACGTCGGTCCAGCCGGTGAAGCGGTTCTCGAGATTCCAGGTCGATTCGCCATGGCGAATCAGCACGAGCTTGTACATGGGTCTTGGGTTTCGTGAGGTTTGGCCGGGTTCCGGCAGGCCCGGCGGATTCTAGAGGCAGCCCTCCAGGCCCCCCGTCTCAAGAAGCCTTCCGGAGCGCCGACAACTGCTTTCGCACCGGGCGAAAGGCGTATCGGACGCCCAAGTTTGGTTCGAAAAAAGAACACGCCCGCGTTGGGCATTCACGCTGTACAGGAGTACTTGCAATGATGGTGGTGAAGAGCTTGCGACTGGCGCCGATGGCGCTGGCGCTGCTGGCGTTTGGCGCGCAGGCGCAGGGCCAGTCGGAATCGATGTTCTCGTTCTCCGGCTTCGGCACGGTCGGCCTGACGGGCACGACCAGGAATGGCGCCGAGTACGTCATCCCGGGCCAGGTCCATGGCGCCGACAAGTCGCTGAGCGGCGAGGTCGATTCGAAGCTGGGCCTGCAGGGCACGGCCAAGTTCAATGCGCAGTTTTCCGCGACCGCGCAGGTGCTGACCAAGCAGACCGGCAAGGGCGACTGGACGCCGCAGGTCGAGTGGGCCTTCGCCAAGTGGCAGGCCACGCCGGGCCTGGCGATCCGCGCCGGCCGCATGGGCGCGCCGTTCTTCGCGGTGTCCGACTTCCGCGACGTCGGTTATGCCAACACCTGGCTGCGTCCGCCGATCGACGTCTACGGCCAGGTGCCGGTGAGCCACTTCGACGGCGTCGACGTCAACTGGAGCACCCAGGTCGCCGGCAAGAGCGTCTCGCTGCAGGTCTTCGGCGGCGAAAGCTCGTCCTACGTGCGCCAGACCAAGCTGGAGCTCAAGAAGATGGTCGGCGTGAACGCCACCGTCGAGCTGGCCGACGGCCTGAACCTGCGCGTGGGCCATGCGCAGGGCAAGCTGACCGCGCACAGCACCACGGTGAGCTCGCTGGTCGGCGCGCTGCGCCAGACGCCGTTCGCCTCGGTCGGCAACGAGATCGACCCGACCGACAAGGATGCGAGCTTCTCCGGCGTGGGCCTGAGCTATGACGAAGGCCAGTGGGTCGTCGCCGCCGAGTACACCAAGCGCCGCAACGATTCCTTCGTGCCGGACACCACCGGCTGGTACACGACGGTCGGCTACCGCGTCGGAAAGTTCACGCCGTACGCGACGCTGTCGCAGCAGAAGACCGACAGCAGCAACGTCAACAACACGATCCCGGGCACGGTGGTCGTGGGTGGCCTGCCGCTGCGCGCCGTCGTCGACGCGGTCACCGCCGCGCAGAGCACGCCGCAGAAGACCATCGCCGTCGGCGTGCGCTGGGATGCCTGGCGCAACGTCGCGGTGAAGGCCCAGTACGACAGCATCAAGACCACCGGCGCCGGCCAGTTCTACAACGTCCAGCCGGGCTTCAACAACGAGCGCGTCGGCGTCTACAGCGTCGCCGTCGACTTCGTGTTCTGAGCGGAGCACAGACCCTCATGCAGTTCAACATGATCAAGCCCCTCATCGGCGCCGCGATGCTGGTCGCCGCCGTGGCCGCACAGGCGCAGGTCGCCGTCGTGGTCAATCCGAAGAGCCCGGTCGCCTCGATGAGCGCCGACCAGGTCGCGAGCATCTTCCTGGGCAAGTCCAACCAGCTGCCCAGCGGCGGCGCCGCCCAGGCGGTGGATTTGCCGGAAAGCGCCGCGGCGCGCGAGCACTTCTATTCGAAGGCCACCGGCAAGTCCTCGGCCCAGGTGAAGGCCGCCTGGTCGCGCCTGGTGTTCTCGGGCAAGGGGACGCCGCCCAAGGAGCTCGGCAGCTCGGCCGATGTGAAGAAGTTCGTCGCGGCCAATGCCGATGCGATCGGCTACATCGAGAAGTCGGCCGTCGACGGCTCGGTGAAGGTGGTGCTGAGCGTCGATTGACGCCGGCGGCGGGCGGCCTCGGCCGCCGCCCGCCTCGCCGTCGTGGGAGGGCGGGGCGCCATCGACCCGGGGAGGTCGTTGGAGACACAGGATGAATTGGAGTCAGGCATGAACTTGAAGACCCGTATCGCGATGCTGCCGGTGCTGGCGGCGATCGTCTTCGCGGTGGGCATCGCGGTGGTGCTGTTCTTTTCGTCGCGGACCTCGGGCGCCATCCACGCGCTGGGCGAGGCCGACTATCCGTATCTGGTGGCCACAACCAGGTGGCGCGCAGCTCGAGGCGCTGGGCGGGACGATCCAGTCCGCGGTCGCCGAGGGCGAGAAGAAGCGCCTGGACGAGGCCGCCGAGCGCGCCACCGCGATGCGCAAGGTGATCGCCTCGATCAAGGCTATCCCGGGGCGCGCCGATGCCGGCGCCCGACTGGAGAGCGGCTTCGAGGCCTACTACGCCGCCTCGGTCGAGACCGCGCAGCTGTTCCTCGGCATCAAGCAGGGCGACCAGGCGGGCGCCATTCCCAAGATGCAGGCCGCGCAGAAGGCGCTGGAGCAGACGCTGGGCGACGCCCGCGCCGATGCCAGGACCACCTTCGACGGGACGCTGGCGCGCGCGGAGCAGGGTGTCGGCTCGGGCCTGTGGGCGACGGTGCTGAGCGGCCTGATCGTGGTCGTCTGCCTGGGCGCGGGATCGTGGCTGCTGATCGCCAGCGTGTGGCGCCAGCTCGGCGGCGAACCCGAATATGCCCGCGACGTCATGCGTCAGATGGCCGGCGGCGACCTGTCGCAAACCATCGTGGTGGCGCCGGGCGCCGAGTCCAGCCTGCTGGCGGCGGTGCGCGACATGTCGCAGGGCCTGTCGGCGATCGTGAGCGACGTGCGCAGCGGCACCGACTCGATGACGGTGGCCTCGCGCGAGATCGCGGCCGGCAACCAGGACCTGTCGGTGCGCACCGAGAAGCAGGCCGGCTCGCTGGAGCAGACGGCCTCCAACATGCAGCAGCTGACCGAGACCGTGCGCCAGAGCGCCGACGCGGCCAGCCAGGCCAACCAGCTCGCGGGCAGCGCCGCCACCGTCGCGAAGAAGGGCGGCGAGGTGGTGGGCCAGGTGGTCTCGACGATGGACGAGATCAGCGCGAGCTCGCGCAAGATCGGCGACATCATCGGCGTCATCGACGGCATCGCCTTCCAGACCAACATCCTGGCGCTGAACGCCGCGGTCGAGGCCGCGCGCGCCGGCGAGCAGGGGCGCGGTTTCGCGGTGGTGGCCGGCGAGGTGCGCTCGCTGGCCCAGCGCAGCGCGGAAGCCGCGCGCGAGATCAAGACCCTGATCGGCGCGAGCGTGGCGCGGGTCGAGTCGGGCTCGCGCCTGGTGCAGGACGCCGGCGCGACGATGGAGGAGATCGTGGCCAGCGTGCAGCGGGTCTCGGACATCATCAGCGAGATCACCGCGGCCTCCGCCGAGCAGAGCCAGGGCATCGGCCATGTCAACGAGTCGGTGGTGCAGCTGGACCAGATGACGCAGCAGAACGCGGCGCTGGTGGAGCAGGCGGCTGCGGCGGCCAACAGCCTGGAACAGCAGGCGCGGGCGCTGCAGTCGGCAGTCTCGACCTTCAAGCTGGCGTGAGCGCCGGGGGCCGTCGCGGCCCCCGGCCTTCCTATAATCCGCAGCTTTTGGATTCAACCCACGGGCCCCGCCTTGAAGTTCCTGATCGAAAACTGGTATCTCGTGCTGGCCGCGCTCACCTCGGGCGGCCTGCTGCTGTGGCCCTCGCTGCGCGGCAAGGCGGGCGGCGTGGCGACCGCCGAGGCGGTGCGCCTGGTCAACCGCGAGAAGGGCGTGCTGATCGATGTCAGCGAGCCCGCCGAGTACGCGGCCGGCCATGCCAACGGCGCTCGCAACGTGCCGCTGTCGACGCTCACTGGCACCGAACTGCCGGCCAAGCAACTGCCCAGCAACAAGGCCCTGCCGGTGGTGCTGATGTGCAAGACCGGCGCACGCGCGCAGCGCGCCGCTGGCATCCTGCAGAAACAGGGCTACGCGAACGCGGTCGCGGTCCAGGGCGGTCTGGCCGCCTGGCGCGAAGCGAGTTTGCCCGTCGAGAAGTCCGCGGCCTGATCGCCCTGGCAGCCGCACCGGCACCCGGTTTGCCGGACCACCGGACGCTCGATTCGACTTTGGAGATTGGCGATGGCCGCCGTGAAGATGTATACGACCCTGGTCTGCCCGTACTGCGTGCGGGCCAAGTCCCTGCTCAAGCAGCGGGGCGTGGATCAGATCGAGGAAGTGCGGGTGGACCTGGATCCGTCGCAGCGCGATTCGATGATCCAGCTGACGGGGCGCCGCACGGTGCCGCAGATCTTCATCGGCGACACCCATGTCGGTGGGTGCGACGACCTGATCGCGCTGGACCAGCGCGGCGGTCTGCAGCCGCTGCTGCAGGCCTGAGGCCCGTCCGGGACGCCGCCTGGCGGCCTCCGGAATTCCCTCACCGGGCGGTCATGAGCGCTCGGTCATAATGCCCGCCACGGCTCGCCGCTGGCGGGCCTTTTCATTTGGATGACCCCCATGGCCGACGACAACAACGCTCCCGTGTTCCAGATCCAGCGCATGTACCTGAAGGACCTGTCGCTGGAGCAGCCCAACGCCCCGGCGATCCTGCTGGAGCAGGCCCAGCCGCAGGTCGACATCAAGCTCTCGCTGGCCGCCGAGCCGGTGGCCGAGGGCCTCTTCGAGGTCAGCGTCACCGCCACCGTCACGACCACGGTGCAGGACAAGACCCTGTTCCTGATCGAGGCCAAGCAGGCCGGCATCTTCGAGATCCGCAACCTGCCGCAGGACCAGCTCGAAGGCATCCTGGCCATCGTCTGCCCGCAGATGATCTACCCCTACCTGCGCGCGATCGTCTCCGACGTCTGCACGCGCGCCGGCTTCCCGCCGGTGATGCTGACGGAAGTGAACTTCCAGGCCATGTTCGAGGCCCAGCAAGCCCAGATGGCCGCCGCCGGCCAGTCCAACGGCGAAGCCATCCCGAACTGATCCCCGGGGCCCATGAGCACGCCGGCCCCGCGGACCTGTCCGCCGGCCGGCGTGTTGCATTGCGGGCGCTTCCTCCTCGTTCTCCCTGACCGACCATGACTGCTCCGCGCATGAAGATCAGCGTGCTCGGCGCCGGTGCCTGGGGCACGGCGCTGGCGATCGCCGCGAGCGCGCGGATGTGGGCCGGGCGATCGTTCAGGCAGGGGATGTAGCTGAAGCGCTGGCCGCCGCTGTGCAGGAAGGCTTCGCGCGCTTCCATGTCGATCTCTTCCAGCGTCTCGATGCAGTCCGCCGAGAAGCCGGGGCAGACCACGTCGACCGACTTCAGCCCGCGCCCGGCCAGCTCTCGCAGCGTGGGCTCGGTGTAAGGCTCCAGCCAGCGCGCCTTGCCGAAGCGACTCTGGAAACTCACCTTGTACTGGGCGTCGGACAGTCCCAGCGCCTCGGCCAGCAGGCGGCCGGTCTTCAGGCACTCGCAGTGGTAGGGGTCGCCCAGCGCCAGCGTGCGCGCGGGCATGCCGTGGAAGCTCATCAGCAGCAGCTCGCCGCGGCCCTCGGCCTTCCAGTGGGCGCGCACGCTGTCGGCCAGCGCGGCGATGTAGCGCGGGTCGTCGTGGTAGCGGTTGACGAAGCGGAACTCCGGCAGGTGGCGATGCGCCAGCGACCAGCGCGCCACGTCGTCGACGACGCTGGCGGTGGTCGCGCCCGAGTACTGCGGATAGGCCGGCAGCACCAGCACCCGCGTGGCGCCCTCGGCGCGCAGCGCGTC
>NZ_VOSR01000217.1:0-3317 GCF_007997345.1 Mitsuaria sp. TWR114 | reverse complement strand
CGGCGGCCGCATCGCCATCGGCGAGCACATCCGCGAAGTGCAGGCGGTCTTCCGCAAGCTCTACAACCTGGAGCGCGACTTCCTGCCCGACGGCCGCCAGTTCGACCACCTGTTCCGTGACGGCGAGACCTTCCGCATCGGGAGCCTAGAGGCCGAGGCGATCAGCGTCCCGGGCCACACGCCGGCCTGCGTCGCCTATCGCATCGGGGACGCCGTCTTCGTCGGCGACACCCTGTTCATGCCGG
The DNA here is from genome assembly GCF_007997345.1 of Mitsuaria sp. TWR114. Taxonomy (NCBI): domain Bacteria; kingdom Pseudomonadati; phylum Pseudomonadota; class Betaproteobacteria; order Burkholderiales; family Sphaerotilaceae; genus Roseateles; species Mitsuaria sp. TWR114. The sequence continues at coordinate 3,072 of NZ_VOSR01000217.1, read as the reverse complement.
ACGTCGGCACCGCGCGCGCCGACTTCCCCGGCGGCGATGCGGCGACGCTGTACCGATCGATCCAGCGGCTGCTGGCGCTACCGCCGGCGACGCGGCTGTTCGTCTGCCACGACTATCCGCCCGAAGGCCGCGCGCCGGCCTGGGAAACGACGGTGGCGGAGCAGCGCCGCGCCAACCTGCATGTCCATGACGGCGTGAGCGAGGCGGCCTTCGTCGCGCTGCGCCAGGGCCGCGACGCGCGGCTCGAGGTGCCGACGCTGATCCTGCCGTCGATCCAGGTCAACATCCGCGCCGGCCACCTGCCGCCAGCCGAGGACAACGGCGTGCGCTACCTGAAGATCCCGCTGGACACGCTTGGCCGGCAGTGAGCCGGCAGGGAGCCGGCGGTGAGTTAGCAGTGAGGCGGTATTGAAGGATCAGTGCCCGCTGGCCGGTGTGGCTTCGGCCTCGCCGTCGTGCCCCGTCCGGATCGGGAACGGCGCGAACCAGGCCAGCACGATCGGCGGGATCGAGAACACCAGCACCCAGCCGAAGAAGCTCGCGTAGTGCTGGCCGACCCCGGCGAACAGCCAGCCGCTGACGCTGCCGGTGGCCCACTTGGTCATCGCCATCACGCCGGTGGCCATCGCGTAGTGGGTCATCTTGAAGGGCCCCGGCGCGATCTGCTGCATCATGTACAGCATGTGGCCGACGGAGCCCATGCCGAAGCCGAACTTCTCGATCGCGACCACGGCGCCGATCCACCACAGGTCGGTCGGCATCGCGTGGCTCAGGTAGTAATAGGTCAGGTGCGGCAGGTTGAGCGAGATCGCCAGCAGCAGGAAGGAGCGCCGCAGCGTCATCTTCGCGGCGATGAAACCGCCCAGGAAGGCGCCCGCGATGAAGGCCACCGTCCCCGCCGTGCCGTAGATGTGCCCCAGCGCTCCGTTGTCCAGGCCGAGGCCGCCGGCGCTGCGCGGATCGAGCAGGAACAGCGGGCCGAACTTCTCGATGAAGCCCTCGCCGAAGCGGTAGAAGAAGACCACCGCCAGCATCATCCAGATCGACGGCTTCTGGAACAGCGTGGCCCAGGACTGCCGCAGCGACAACATCGCGCTGCCCAGGTCCTGGCCATGGACCGCGGCCGGCGCGCCCGGCGGCAGCACCCGCAGGTGCCACAGCCCGAAGCCGCCCATCATGGCCGCCGCCCCCAGCATCACCGCCATCCAGCACTGCACCCAGGTCCAGTGCAGCGACGCGTGCAGCCAGCCGGTCAGCGACACCAGCAGCCCCGAGGCCACCACCGCGCCCAGGTTCCAGCACATGCCCTGCAGGCCGGCGTAACTGGCCTGCTCGCGGGGCGGCATGGTGGTCATGAACACGCCGTCGGCCACGATGTCCTGCGTCGCGGAGGCGAAACCGGTGATCCAGAAGAAGGCCAGCGAAGCGCGGAAGAAGCCGTCCAGCGGCAGGCAGAACGCGACCGCGCCCAGCGACGCCATCATCAGGAACTGCATCGTGATCACCCACCAGCGCTTGGTCCGGTAGGGTTCCAGCAAGGGCGACCACAGCGGCTTGAGCACCCAGGGCAGGTACATCTGCGAGGTGTAGAGCGCAATGTCCTCGTTGGACACGCCCAGGTTCTTGTAGAGGATCGCCGCCACCGCGCCGACCAGCACGTTCGGCAGCCCCATCGCCAGGTAGAGCGACGGCACCCAGGTCAGCGGATGGCGGGCTGGCCGCGCGGGGACCGCCACGCCCGGATCGTCGCCCGGTGCCGCTTCCGCCAGGGCCGGCCCGGACGGCGTGCCGCCCCCGGTGATCCGGGAAAGATCTGCGCTCATCGACTTGTCTCCTTCTTGTGGGCGCGGAGCATACGACACCATGACAACGTTGTCAGCCCAGGGGAAGCGAGCATGCCTGGCCACCACCCGGGCATCCGGCCTGCCCCGCCAGGGAAATTCCAGGCAATGTTTCCGGGAGCTTCGCATGGCCTTGCTTCGCAATTTCCGGATCGGCAGGCGGCTGGCGCTGGCCTTTGCGACGGTCCTCGCCCTGCTCTGTTTCAGCGCCTGGTTCGGGACGCTGCAGATGGCCCGGATCAATGAGAACGTCCGGGACCTGAACGGCAACTGGCTGCCCAGCGTGACCCGGCTGGGCGCGATGCACGATGCCGCCAACCTCGCCCGCCGCCAGTCGCTGCGGGCCGCGCTGGTCACTGACGAGACCGCCCGCGCCGCCAGCGGCCGCGAGCGTGAAAGCGCGCTGCGCGCCTTCGACGAGGCCGCCAAGGCCTACGAAACCAGCATCACCGGCGAGACCGAACGCGCCCTCTACCAGGACATCCGGGCGGCCTGGACGGCCTACCTGGCGGCCGACGCCGAGCTGCTGCGCGCGGCCGCCGCCGGCGAGGCCGAGCACGCGAACGCCCGTCAACTGGCGACCGGGCGCACCACGACGCTGTTCGTCGCCGTGTCGGCCGCGATCGCCAAGGGCATCGACTTCAACCGCGCCGGCGGCGACCAGGCCGCCCGGGCCGCGGCCGAGTCCTACGACCACGGCCGGCTGATCACGCTGCTGGTCGTCGCCGCCGCGCTGGCCGTGGGCATCGCGCTGGCGTGGCAGGTGACGCGCTCCATCACCTCGCCGATCGCCGAGGCGGTCAAGGCCACCGAGGACGTGGCCGCCGGCGACCTGACCGTCGACATCCACGCCGAGGGCCGCGACGAGCCGGCCGACCTCCTGCGGGCCATGGCGCGAATGGTCGGTCAGTTGGGGACGCTGGTCGGCCAGGTGCGCGACAGCAGCGAGAGCATCGCCACCGGATCGCGCGAGATCGCCCAGGGCAATGCTGATCTGAGCACCCGCACCGAAAGCCAGGCCAGCAGCCTGCAGCAGACGGCCGCCTCGATGGAGCAGCTGACCAGTTCGGTGTCGCAGAGCGCGGCCTCGGCCGGCGAGGCCAGCCGCATGGCTGCGGATGCCTCCGGCGCGGCCAGCGAGGGTGGCCAGGCTGTCGGCGAGCTGGTCCGGACGATGCAGGGCATCAGCGATGCTTCGCGGCGCATCGAGGACATCATCGGCGTCATCGAC
>NZ_VOSR01000216.1:0-10727 GCF_007997345.1 Mitsuaria sp. TWR114 | reverse complement strand
TGGAGAGCCCGCGCTTGGCGACCCGAAGTCCAAACAAGCGCGCACCGGTCGAAACCGCCCCCTCCCGTTCGTCGTCTTCAGGGGACATTCGCGCCTGCCAGCCGCCATTCATCGCAAGCGAGTCTTGACGAGGCGGGGGCGCCTCGGAGAATGCGCCCCGGATTGAACACAGGGGGCCGTCATCGATACCGCATTGTTGAAAGAGCTGCGCATCCAGGGCGATGAGCGCGAGGACCATGGTGGCGGGCCGCCGCGGTGGGTCTGGATCCTGGGGGTGGTGCTGATCGTGCTGGCGCTGCTGGGCGCGGGCGGCTGGTGGTGGTGGACGCAGTCCCAGGTGCCGGAGGTGCAGACCGCGAACGCGCAGGCGCGCGGCGGCGCGGGCGGCAACGCGGTGCTCCAGGCTACCGGCTATGTGACCGCGCGGCGCGCGGCCACGGTCTCGACGCAGATCACCGGCACCTTGACCGAGGTGCTGTTCGAGGAGGGTGACAAGGTCCGCAAGGGCCAGGTGCTGGCCCGGCTCGAGGATCATGCGCTGCGGGCGGCGCTGGACATGGCGCGGGCCAACGTCAAGAGCGCCCAGGCCAACATCGAGGCGACGCGGGCGCAGCTGGCGCAGGCGCAGTCCGACCTCCGGCGCCAGGACGAACTGGCCCTGAGCGGCATGACGACCCGGCAGCTGGCCGAGCAGGCCCGCACGGCGGTGACCGCGACCGCAGCGCAGCTGGAGGCGCGGCGCCGCGAGGCCGACGCCGCCTCGGCGCAGGCGGCGCAGGCGCAGGTCAACTTCGATTACACGGTGGTCAAGGCGCCGTTCTCCGGCGTCATCACCGCCAAGGCGGCCCAGGTCGGCGAGATCGTCTCGCCGCTGTCCGCCGGCGGCGGCTTCACCCGCACCGGTGTGGGCACCATCGTCGACATGGACTCGCTGGAGGTGGACGTCGACGTCAACGAGGCCTACATCGGCCAGGTCAAGTCCGACATGCCCGCCGAGGCGGTGCTGGACGCCTATCCCGACTGGCGCATCCCGGCGCATGTGATCGCGGTGGTGCCGTCGGCCGACCGCGGCAAGGCGACCGTTAAGGTGCGGGTGGCGCTGGAGCAGAAGGACCAGCGCGTCGTGCCCGACATGGGCGTGCGGGTGTCCTTCCTCGCCGGCAAGGCGCAGGCGCAGGCCGCGCCGCCGCCGGGCGTGCTGGTGCCGCGGTCCGCGGTCGTCACGCGCGACGGCGCGGACGTGGTGTTCGTCGTCGTCGGCCAGAAGGCCGCGGCGCGCAAGGTCAAGCAGGGAACGCCGGTGGGCGATCAGGCGGTGGTGCTCGAGGGCCTGAAGGCCGGCGAGCCCCTGGTGCTGAATCCGCCGGAGCAGTTGCGGGATGGTGGTGCGATCAAGCTGACCGCCGCCAAGTGAACGAAGTGCATGAACCGTTGAAGCGAGGAGTCACCGTGAGCAACCTGATCGAGATCCGTGACCTGTCCAAGGTCTACACCCGCGGCAAGCAGAAGGTGGAGGTGCTGCACCACATCGACCTGGATGTCGCCCAGGGCGAGTTCCTGGCCTTGATGGGCCCGTCGGGCTCCGGCAAGACGACGCTGCTGAACCTGATCGGCGGGCTGGACCAGCCCAGCGGCGGCAGCATCGCCATCGGCGGCGAACGCATCGACCAGCTCAGTGCCGCGAAGCTGTCCAAGTGGCGCGCGGCCAAGGTCGGCTTCGTGTTCCAGTTCTACAACCTGATGCCGACGCTCTCGGCGCAGCGCAACGTCGAGCTGCCGCTGCTGCTGACCAAGCTGTCGGCCGCGGAGCGCAAGAAGCGCGCCGCGATCGCGCTGGCGCTGGTGGGCCTGTCGGACCGCGCCAGCCACAAGCCGACCGAGCTCTCGGGCGGTCAGCAGCAGCGCGTGTCGATCGCCCGGGCGATCGTGTCCGACCCGACGCTGCTGGTCTGCGACGAACCGACCGGTGACCTGGACCGCCAGTCCGCCGAGGACGTGCTGGCGCTGCTGCAGGCGCTCAACCGCGACCACGGCAAGACCATCGTGATGGTCACCCACGACCCGAAGGCCGCCGAGCGCGCGCGCCAGACGCTGCACCTGGACAAGGGCACGCTGGTCGAGCAGGTCGCCTACGCGGTGGCCTGAGCCCGCGCGGCACGGCAACGACAAGGGGTCGTCATGAAATACCTTCATCTCATCTGGGCGGCGCTGTTCCGGCGCAAGCTGCGGACGTGCTGACGCTGGTGTCCATCATCACCGCGTTCCTGCTGTTCGGGCTGCTGGACGCGGTCCGCACCTCGTTCGACCAGGCCGGCCAGTCGGCCAATGGCGCGTCGCGGCTGCAGACCGGCTCGCGGCTGTCCTTCATCCAGACGCTGCCGATGGCGCTGACCCAGCGCATCCAGGCGGTGGACGGCGTCAAGATGGTGACCTACGCGAACTGGTTCGGCGGCGCCTACCAGGACCCGCACAACCAGGTCTTCAGTTTCGCGGTGGCGCCGAACTACCTGGACGCCTATCCGGAGATGGTCGTCACCGACCAGGCGAAGCAGGCCTTCGCCTCGACCCGCATCGGCGCGCTGGTCGGCGAGGGCCTGGCCAGGCGCTTCAACTGGAAGGTCGGGGACAAGATCCCGCTGCAGTCGACGATTTTCCCGGACCGCAGCGGCAGCAAGAACTGGCAGTTCGAGATCGTCGGCCTGATCCACGCGGCGGACAAGAAATCCGGCGGCTGGTACGACCAGATGTTCCTGCTGAACTGGAAGTACTTCGACGACACGACGCCCTACAACCAGGGCGCCGTCGGCTGGTACGTGACGCGCGTGAACGACGCCAACCAGGCGGACCGCGTGGCCAAGGCGATCGATGCGATCTCGGCCAACTCGGACCATGAGACGCGCACGCAGACCGAGCAGGCGGCGATGGCCTCGTGGATGAAGCAGGTCGCCGACATCGGGCTGATCGTCAGCTCCATCATGGGCGCGGTGTTCTTCACGCTGCTGCTGCTGTCGGGCAACACGATGATGCAGGCGGTGCGCGAGCGCACCAGCGAGATCGCGGTGCTCAAGACGATCGGCTTCTCGGGGCACAGCGTGCTGGCGATGGTGCTGGCGGAGTCCATCCTGCTGCTGGTCATCGGCGGCGTGATCGGACTGGGCCTGGCCAGCGTGCTGGGTCCGATCATCAGCGCGGGCAGCGGCGGGTCCCTGAACCTGCCGGCGGCCGGCTTGAACAGCTGGGCCATGGGTGTGGGCTTCATGGTGCTGTTCGGGGTGATCGTCGGCGCGCTGCCGGCGCTCAACGCGATGCGGCTGAACATCACCGACGCGCTGGCGGGGAGGGCCTGAACATGAAATTCCTGAAGAACCTGGGACTGGTGCTGCTGCTGGCGCTGGTGCTGGCCGCGTGGGTGATGCTGCCGTGGTTCGGCGCCCTGGCGCTGGCCGTGCTGCTGGCGCTATGGATGCTGCTGACGCGGCGGGGGGCGCAGGCCCGGTCGGTGACCAGCGTCGGCGTCAGCACGCTGCCGCAGCGGCTGGGCTCGTCGGCGGTGATCGTCGTGGGCATCGCCGGCGTCGTCGGCGTGCTGGTGGCGCTGCTGGCGATGGCCGAGGGGTATGCCGAGACCTTGCGCAAGTCCGGCAGCGAGGACACGGCGATCGTGCTGCGCGGCGCGTCGGCGGCCGAGGTGGCGTCGGTGATGTCGCGCGAGGACATCACGCAGATCGCGCAGGCGCCGGGCGTGGCCAAGAGCGCCAAGGGCGAGCCGCTGGTGTCGGCCGAGACGTGGTCGCGGCCAACCTGCCGGTCAAGGGCACGACCACCGACGAGGAAGGCAGCGTGCAGATGCGCGGCTTGGGCGATGAAGCCTTCGCGGTGCGGCCGCAGGTCAAGATCATCAGCGGGCGCAAGTTCCAGCCCGGGCTCAAGGAGTTGATCGTCGGCCAGGGCGCGGCGCGGCAGTTCGAGGGCCTGGAGCCCGGCAAGCAACTGCGGCTGGGCAGCCAGATGTGGACGGTGACCGGCGTGTTCGCGTCGGGCGACTCGATGGAATCGGAGCTGTGGGCCGACGCGCCGGTGGTGGCCGAGACCTATCGCCGCGGCGCGAGCCGCAATTCGGTGACGGTGAAGCTGACCGATGCGGCGGACTTCAAGGACTTCAAGGCCGCGCTGGAGGCCAATCCGCAGCTCAAGGTGGACGCCACGACGACGCTGGCCTTCTTCGCCAAGCAGTCGGAGCAGATGACCAAGATCCTGCGGATCATCGGCATCGTGGTGGGCAGCATCATGGCGGTGGGGGCGGTGTTCGGCGCGCTGAACACCATGTTCGCGGCGGTCGCCACACGCGCCCGGGAGATCGCCACGCTGCGCGCGATCGGCTTCCCCGGCCTGCCGGTGGTGGTGGCGGTGATGCTGGAGACCATGCTGCTGGCGGCGCTGGGCGGATTGATCGGCGGTGGCATCGCCTACCTGCTGTTCAACGGCCACGCGGCGTCGACGATGGCGGCCGGGTCGGTGGGCAAGCTGAGCTTCGAGCTCCGGGTGTCGGGGCAACTGCTGTGGGAAGGCCTGAAGTGGGCCCTGGCCATCGGATTCATCGGCGGTCTGTTCCCGGCGGTGCGGGCGGCCAGCGTGCCGGTGACGACGGCGCTGCGGGAGCTTTGATGATATGAAGAGCCGCGACCCTCAGGAGATGGTCGCGGCTCGTTTTGCTCAAGGGCGCGCAGCTGCACACGTCTGCGGAGCGGCGCGCTGTCGCCTCGCCGAGCCCTTCAAACGCAGCAGCTTGCGATGCAGGTCCCACGCAATGCTCAAGGCATCGGCGGCGCACTTCATGTCGACGCGCTGGTCAAGCACGTAGTCCGCCTTCTTGCGCAGACCGTGAAGCAGCGACAGCCTGAACGCCAGCTGCTTTCCGTGGGTCATGAGCCGCTCGCGGGTCAGGCGATGAGCCCGGCCGTCGCGAACCGTCACCTTCATCGCATCCCGCGCGACCAGGAAGACGCCGTAGTAGGCGCGCGAAATGGCCGAGCGCAGCCAGGCCTCTCGCTCGTCCTCGGCCAGTTCCTCGGCCAGGCAAAGGAACTCACTGGGATTGAATGCGGTCATCAGCCGGTCCTCCGAGGTTCCTGGCACCCTCGTCAAGGGGCCTGGCGGCATGGCGCCCCGTCCGGGGAAAGAGGGTGACCGGCCCCGCGATATGAGCCAGGTGCAGGGGAAATTGATCGTAGAAGGCGTCTTCCTCGGGGTGGTTCAACTGCTCGCGCTCGGAAAAGCCGTAGACGCTGAAGATGAGGATGCCTGCCGATTCGTCGTCGGGGCAGATTTGCGTGGTGATCTCGCGATCAGGGAAGCTGCTCACCAGATGGGCGCAGAAGGCATCGAGGTCTTCCTCGCTGATCTCGTCGTGACATCGCAGGAAATCCTTCCTCATCTGTTCATGCTGCTCGGAGCCGATCAGCGCTTCACCGTCGTCACCAACGCGTTGCGGAGGCGCGGTCGTCGAGCGATGGGTGGATGCCAGGGTGGCGTTGACCTGCTCGGTCTCGGCCTGGGTCATGGGTCGCATGGATGTTCTCCGTCGTCAGGTGAATCGGAATTCGCCGCAGCGCTGCGATGCATGTCGCGGCGATCGAGTTCCGTGATTGTTCAAACCTGACCCTCGTTCGGCCATGACCCAAACTGGTTGGCGAAGGGGGATAAAAAGACCAGGAAGAGAACCCCCGAAAGAGGGCTTCGGTGCGGCGGGGCGTCAGCGTCGAGCCAGGTCTCGATTCGCAGGCGTCAGTTGAACGCCGCCAGCATCCGCTCCAGCGCGACCATGAAGGGCTGATGCATCAGCGGCAGCGTCGCCACCAGCCCCACGAGCCCGATGCTGACCGTCAGCGGGAAGCCCACCGAGAACACGTTCAGCTGCGGTGCCACCCGCGAGATGATGCCCAGCACCAGGTTCACGAACATCAGCATCGTGATCAGCGGCAGCGCGATCCACAGACCCATGCGGAAGATCTCCGCGCCCCACACCTGCGGCTGCGCCACGCGCAGGAAGCGGAAGGGCTCCTCGCCGACCGGGAAGGCCTGGAAGCTCTCCACCAGCGAGTTGATCAGCATCAGGTGTCCGTTGATCGCGACGAACAGGAAGGCGACCATCGAGCCCAGGAAGCGCGACGAGGACGTGCCCTGCGAGCCGGTCGACGGATCGAAGAAGCCGGCGAAGTTCAAGCCCATCTGCAGGCCGATCAGTTCGCCGGCGAATTCCAGCGCGGCGAACACCACCCGCACCGCGAAGCCCATCGCCAGGCCGATCAGCAACTGTTGCGCGACCGCCGTCAGCAGCTGCGGCAGGGAGTCCAGCGGGATCACCGGCATGGCCGGCAGCGACGGCTGCGCCGCCACCGCGATGAACAGCGCCAGGCCGATGCGCACCCGCGTCGGCACCTGGCGCTGGCTGAACACCGGCATGCCGGCGAACAGCGCCAGCGTGCGGATGAACGGCCACAGGATCGGGTTGATCCAGGCCAGCAGTTGCGCTTCGCTGAAGGAGATCATCGGAGCGGCCGGAGGAACGGCGGGCAGGGCGGCGGGCTCAGCCCAGCGCCTGCGGAATGCTCTGCAGCGTGCGCTGGATGTATTCGACCAGCGTCGTGATCATCCAGGGCCCGGCGATGGCCAGCACCAGCACGGCGGCGACGATCTTGGGCACGAAGGACAGCGTCGATTCGTTGATCTGCGTCGCCGCCTGGAACACCGACACCAGCACGCCGACGGCCAGCACCGTCAGCAGGATGGGCGCCGCCACCATCAGCAGCACGTACAGGCCCTGCTGGCCGATCGTGAAGACCTGTTGAGCATCCATGGACTTCTCCTTGCGGACCGCGCCGCTACTGCGCGAACGAGGCCGCCAGCGATCCCAGCAGCAGGTTCCAGCCGTCCGCCAGCACGAACAGCATCAGCTTGAAGGGCAGCGACACCAGCACCGGCGACAGCATCATCATGCCCAGGCTCATCAGCACGCTGGAGACGATCATGTCGATCACCAGGAAGGGGATGAAGATCAGGAACGCGATCTGGAAGGCCGATTTCAGCTCGCTGGTCACGAAGGCCGGCACCAGCACGCGGAAGGGCACGTTCTCGGGCGCGACGTTGGGCTCGAGCTTGGCGAGCCGGGCGAACAGCGCGACGTCGGACTGGCGCGTCTGCTTCAGCATGAAGGACCGCATCGGCACCTGCGCGCGGTCCAGCGCCACGTCGAAGCCGATCTGGCCGCTCTGGTAAGGCTGCCAGGCCTCGGCGTAGACGCGGTCCAGCGTCGGGCTCATCACGAAGAAAGTGAGGAACAGCGACAGGCCCACGATCACCTGGTTGGGCGGCGCCGCCTGCGTGCCCAGCGCCTGGCGCAGCAGCGACAGCACGATCACGATCCGGGTGAAGCCGGTCATCATCAGCAGCACCGCCGGCAGGAAGCCCAGCGCGGTGAAGAACAGCAGCGTCTGGATCGGTACGGAGTAGCTGTTGCCGCCGGCGCCCTGGCCGATGATCAGCGGCACGCTGGCCGGCGCGCCGCCGCCCTGCTGGGCCCAGGCCGCGGCGCCCAGGCCGCCGAGCGCGGCGAGCACCGCCAGTGCGCGCAGTGGGCGACGCGGCGGGAAAGGGAGGTGGGGGACCGTCATGCGCCGTGCCCGATCAGGTCGAGGTGGGAGAGCCGGGGCCATCGGCGTGCCTGCCGCCGAGGTTGCGCTTGAGCAGCGAGGAGAACGAGGGCTGCGCGGACTGCAGCGCCGCGCCGGCATCGGCCTGCGGCGGCATCACGTGCAGGGTGCGGATCTGCTGGCCGGTGATGCCCAGCACCAGCCATTGGCGGTCTTCGTCCTGGCCCACCTCGACGATCACGATGCGCTGGCTCGGCGCGATCACGAGCTGCGCGACGGTGCGCAACTGCCCGCCCAGCGCCGCGCCGCCCAGCGGCGTGCGTTTCAGCAGCCACAGCACGACGGGGATCAAGGCCAAAATGGCCAGGAACCAAAGGAGTGGGACGAGGCTGTTGTTCATGGCCGGCGACTATAGCCGCCGAAGGGTCTCAGGCCTTGCTGAGGCGGCGCATGCGTTCGGAAGGGGTCACGATGTCGGTCAAGCGGATGCCGAACTTGTCGTTGACCACCACGACCTCGCCTTGCGCGATCAGGTAGCCGTTGACCAGCACGTCCATCGGCTCGCCGGCCAGCGCGTCCAGCTCGACCACCGAGCCCTGCGCCAGCTGCAGGATGTTCTTGATCGGGATGCGCGTGCGGCCCAGCTCCACCGTCAACTGGACCGGGATGTCCAGGATCATGTTGATGTCGCTGCCCGGCAGGTTGCCCGGCGTCGGCGCGAAGTTGGTGAAGGCCGCCGGCGCGACCTGCTCGGCCACCGGCTGCACCTCGGCCGCGACCTCGCTGCCGCCGCCTCCGCCAGCCTCCGCCAGCGCCGCCGCCCATTCGGCGGCCATCGCGTCCTGTTCGTCCATCGGGGTGTTGTCAGCCATTGCGGGCTCCCAGCCAGCCGGCATCCGGGCCGGTCAGCATCTTTTCAATCTTGATCGAATACTTGCCGTTCGAAGTGCCGTAATGGCAGTCGAACACCGGCACGCCGTCCACCTTGGCCTGGATGATCTGCTCCAGGTCCAGCTCGATGAAGTCGCCCGGCTTGAAGGCCAGCAGCTGTTCCACCGTCGCGGGCGCCTTGGCCAGCTCCGCCACCAGCTCGACCTCGGCCGACTGGATCTGGTGCTTGAGCAGGTTGACCCAGCGACGGTCGGGTTCGCTCGAGTCGCCCTGCGTGGTGCTGTACAGCACGTCGCGGATCGGCTCCAGCGTCGAGTAGGGAATGCAGAAATACACCGTGCCGCTGGTCTCGCCGATCTCCAGCGTGAACGAGGTCGAGACGACGATCTCGCTGGGCGTGGCGATGTTGGCGAACTGCGGCTGCATCTCCGAGCGCTGGTACTCGAGCTCCAGCGGATAGATGCCCTTCCAGGCCTTGAGGTACTCCTGGATGATCACTTCCACCAGGCGCAGGATGACCCGCTGCTCGGTGGCGGAGAAATCGCGGCCCTCGATGCGGGTGTGGAACTTGCCAATGCCGCCGAACAGGGAGTCGATCACCGCGAACACCAGCGTCGGGTCGCAGACGATCAGCCCGCTGCCGCGCAGCGGCTTGACCGACACGATGTTGAAGTTGGTCGGCACCACGATCTCGCGCAGGAAGGCGCTGTACTTCTGCACCTTGATGCCGCCGATGGCGACTTCCGGGCTCTTGCGGATGAAGTTGAACAGCCCGATGCGGATGTTGCGCGCGAAGCGCTCGTTGATGATCTCCATCGTGGGCATGCGCCCACGGACGATCCGTTCCTGGCTGGCGAGGTTGTACTCGCGGATGCCACCGGTCTGGACCTCCTCGGCCTCGAGCTTCTGGCTCTCGCCGGTGATGCCCTGGAGCAGGGCATCGACTTCGTCTTGCGACAGGATTTGCTGATTCATCGCCTGATCCCTTCGGGAACTCCGCTCACTGCACGATGAAGGTGGAGAAGAGCACCTGCGTCACCGGGCTCTCGACCGGGCGTTTCTTTTTCTTCTTTTTCTTCGGCGCGGCGTCTTCGTCCTCTTCCTCGTCGTCGAGCTCGATGCCCATCGGACGCACCGACTCGCGGCGGATCTCGCGGGCCAGCTTCTCCTTGCCTTCGCCACTGAGCAGCTCGGCCGAGGTCTTGTGCGACAGCACGATCAGCACGTTGTTGCGGATCGCCGGCATGTAGGCCTTGAGCTGGTCGGCGAACTTGGGATCGGCCACCTCCAGCGTGATGCCGATCTGCGCGAAGCGGTCGACTTCCTTGTCGGCCAGGTTCACGGTGAACGGATCCAGCGGAACGAAGGTCGGCGGCGTGCCGGGCTTGGCGTGGGCGGTGGCCGCGGGCTTTTCCTCGGCGGCGCCTTCCTCGTCCTCGGCATGGGACTTCTTCTTCATCATCAGCAACGCGGCGACGCCCACCAGCACCACCACCAGGACGATGGCGATGATGATGATCAGCTTCTTCTTGCCGCCACCCTTGACGGCGGCGTCGTTGCCTGCGGCGGCTGTGGCCATGGGCGCTCCGATGATGAAAAAAATGGATCTGGCGGGGAACCGGACCTGACGATCCGGCAATGGCTCCCATTGTGAAGCGCCGCCCCCGCGCTCAACGCGCGAAAAGGCGGCGGATTCCGGTCAGACTCGCGGACCGTCAGGCGTACAGGTCGACCAGCCCGCGCGGCGCGGTGCGCCGTTCGCCGCGACCGGTGGCCGCGACGGCCCCGTCGTCGTCACCGCGGCCGCCGCGGCGACCGTTGCCGTTCGACGCGCCGTCCGGGCTGCCGTCACCGCGATTCTGTCCGCCTTGGGAGGAGGTCTGGGCGAACACCCCGCCACCGCTCAGGGTCAGCCCCTGGGCCTGCAGGGCGGCCGCCAGGTCGGGCAGGGTGCGTTCCAGGACTTCCCGGGTGGCCGCCTGCTGCGCATGGAAATTCACCTGCGCCTGCTGGCCGTCCAGCTGGATGTTGATCGACACCGGGCCCATCTCGACCGGGTTCAGCTGGAGCTGGGCCTCATGGATGCCGTCCTGGATCAGCAGGCTGACGCTGGCCGAGAGCTCGGGCGCGAAGTCGGGGCTGTCCATCGGCTGGCTCAGCGGCACGCTGGGCGCCGGGGCCGGCGCG
>NZ_VOSR01000215.1:0-9792 GCF_007997345.1 Mitsuaria sp. TWR114 | reverse complement strand
CGCGCGGGCGACGAATTCGCTGGCGATCGCGCCGTTGGCGCCGGCGCGGTTGTCGATGATGACCGTCTGGCCCAGCAGCGGTCCGAGCTTCTGCGCGATGGTGCGCGCCATCGCATCGTTGCCGCCGCCCGCCGCCGTCGGCACGACGATGGTGATCGTCCGCGTGGGATAGGCGATGGGGGCGACGGTTGGCGCGGCGGCGGGCGCCGCGATGGGGACGGCGAGGGCGCTGATGGCCGTGAGGGCGGTGAGAGCGGCGGTGGCCACCAGCGCCACGGGCGCGAGCAGAGTCTTCATCGGTTTGTCTCCTTCGTTGATGTCGAGAACACGTCCTCGGGCAGATGCAACTCGCCCTGCAGGATCTTTCTGGCAGTGCGCACGAGCGCGGCGCGCTGGATCGAGGCCGCCTCGCCCTGGCCGGCGACCAGGACCTCGATGGCGATGCGTCCCTGCGGATGCAGCACGGACACGGTGCGCGTCCCGTCGCGCGCGGGCGCGCCGCTGGCAACGGTGCCGGGCAAGGCGAAGGCGGTGGCGACGCCGATCGCACCCGTCACCGCATGGGCGGCGTGGCAGCGGCGCGGCGTGAAGTAGCGGGAGGTGATGCTGTCCGGGTCGTCGCCGGCGCTCACGATCACCGGCTTGGGCACGACGCTCGCCGACACGTCGCCCAGGCCCATGGCCAGCCCGGCGGCACGACGGACCGCTTCGATGCGAGCCAGCAAGGCGGCATCCGCATCGAGTTGGGCCGGGGTTTCGCGACCGTGCAGGCCGAGGTCCGCGGCGCGCAGCAGGACGAGCGGCATGGCGGCATCGATGCAGGTCACCGGCAGGCCGTCGATGGCGTCGATGCGGCGGCCGGTCGGGAACAGCGATCCGGTGACCGAGCCCCAGGCATCGAGGAAGTTCAGGCGGATGGGCGCCGCGGCGCCGGCGACGCCGTCGATGCTGGTGTCGCCGGCGTAGACCACGCGCCGGCCGGGGGTCAGCACGGTCACGTCGATGCGCGAGCGGGTGTTGACGTTGAACACGCGGACCGTCGTTTCGCCGTCCTGGGCATCGATCAGGCCCTGTTCGATCGCGAACGGCGCGACGCCCGAGAGCATGTTTCCGCAGTTCGGCCGCGTGTCCACCGAGCGCTGGCCGACGCCGACCTGGGCGAACAGGTAGTCGACGTCGCAGCCCGGTTCCTTGGACCGGGACACGATGGCCACCTTGGAGGTCAGCGAGTTGCCGCCGCCGACGCCGTCGAGCTGCAGCAGGTCGCTGGCGCCGATGGCGCCGATCAGCGCCTCGTCACGCTGGCGTTCGTCGGCGGGCAGCCAGTCGCGCAGGAAGAACGGGCCTCGGGAGGTGCCCGCACGCATCAGGACGCAAGGGATGGTTCGTGTCATGGAGCGGCATGCTCGGCCATGCCGTTGGTGACGTGAAGTGCATCGTTTGGATCAATAAATGCGTGGGACGCAAGGATGTGCCGGCGATTGCGAAGTGGAGCCCTTAGGCGGGAACGCGCGTTGGTGGATCACGGAACGCGAACGGAGCCAGTGAGCTCGATAACGAATGGGTCAAGGACAGCGCATGAATGCAGGTTTGAGTGATTGACAATGTGCATTATGTGATGTCACGGGGAGATCGATTTCTCGCTGGGGCTATGCACGGCAATTGGCGGAGCAACGTGATCTATGTGCCGATACATTCGGCGCAGCAAGTCAAACCCTCGACCTAGGCACTCATGGCGATGGCGCACAACGATGAAGTGAGGCCTGTCATGGCGCACAACGTTAAGGTCCGACTGGCGAATCCCGAACGTGATCTCCGTGCGCAGTCATGCCGCTACGACTGCAACGGTGCTCCACCGCCCCTGAACGGCAGCCAGTGGCTCGCGGTGAAGCAACAGGCCTTCCGCGTGGCTCGACCAGACGAAAGACCAAGGCGTCGCGCATGCGGAGCACCGCGTTACCCACCGACGGCCGGTTCCCGGTTCGTCGCAAGCGCCCGAACCAGCCGTCCGTGGATAACGCTCGTCGCGCCTCGTGGCGTCCACCGAACGGGGGCTGGTCCAATGTGCCAAGCGCCCTGCCCCCGCTCACCTCTGGACAGGTTCAGCGCGTGGTGCTCAACGCCCAGATGTCTGGCTGCCGCTCCTAGCGAGCCGCTGCAGTCCGTGCACAGCAGCGTCCGGGGCTAGCACCGGCGTCAACACCGCGATGGTCTGAGCCTTACCGGCGCGGTGCGAGATGAAGTCGGCCGCTGCGCCGGAGCGGTCTCGCGCCACCAACACCGGCTCTTGTTCGTCGGACAGTCCGCGCTTGGCTCCGCTGCCGCCTCGGTGTCGAGCCTTGCGGGCTTGCACGTGTTGGCTTTTGCTGGAGCGCAGGAAGTAGGTCTCGTCGGCCTCATCTGCCGCAGCAAAACGTGTATGACCCAATCTCATCTGCTGAGGAGATTGAGGGCACTCGGAAGCGGTGTGCCTTGATCGTCCTCCGGGATCTGGGACGCCAAGAAGTCGATGAAGGTACGAACCTTGGCAGAGAGATACTTGCGGCTTGGATAGACGGCATGCAGCGTGTTGCCGAACCGTAGGATATCGGGCAAAACCAGTTCCAGACGCCTCGCCGCGAGATCCGCCTCAACCATCCACAGCGGCAAGAAGGCAAGGCCCATGCCCTGAAGCGCCGCCAAGTGCAGGACTGTTTCGTTTTCGCTCAGCATCACCGTACGCAACGAGATTTTCTGTTGACCATTCGGGCCATCCAGCCCCAAGTTCTCGCCGATGCTGACCCCGCTGTAGCGAAGCAGCGCATGACCGTTGAGTTCAGTGAAGTCTTTGGGACGCCCCATCCGCTTGAGGTAGTGGGGCGATCCGACCAGACGGAACTCCACTTGCATCAACGGACGCGCGACGAGGCCTGAATCGAGGCGATCGCGCGTCATGGCGCGCAAGGCCAGGTCAAAGCCTTCGTCCACCAAGTTCACGATGCGACCACTAAGGTCCATGTCGAGGGATACATCGGGATGACGCCGGTTGTACTCCGCCAGCATGCTCACGAAGCAAGTGTTCGCCGTCCAAACCGGCGCACTTAGCCTGAGCGTCCCTCGCGGTGATACCGCGACATTGCTGATGGCCGCCTCCACCTCGTCCAGACCGTCGAGCGTCGACTTGGCTTGAGCGAAGTAGAGCGCGCCCGGCTCGGTCAGGCTGACATGCCGACTGGTCCGGTTGAGCAATCGGA
Organism: Mitsuaria sp. TWR114; assembly: GCF_007997345.1. NCBI lineage: Bacteria > Pseudomonadati > Pseudomonadota > Betaproteobacteria > Burkholderiales > Sphaerotilaceae > Roseateles > Mitsuaria sp. TWR114. The sequence continues at coordinate 6,559 of NZ_VOSR01000215.1, read as the reverse complement.
TCCCAATGCGGTTCTCCAGATGGATCACGTGCTTGCTCACCATTGCCGGCGAGAGGTTTAGGCGCTTTCCGGCGGCGGCAAAGCTCTTCAGCTCCGCCACGAGGCAGAACACCCGCAGGCTGATCATCGTGTCCATCTTCATCAATGTATCGGAAATGATCCATCAACATAACGGGTGTTGATCCACCTACAGGAAACCACGACAGTGTCGTCACCAACGAACGCAGTCTGACCGCAAGGCTCCGGGTTGCACCAAAAAGGGAATGTGAAAGTGACTGGCCCCAGGCTTCCAACCTATTTCATCAGCCATGGCGGTGGTCCATGGCCCTACATGACCGGGGAATTCCGCGCCAACATGGCCCAGCTCGAACAGTCGCTGCTCGACATGCGCATGGAGCTCAGCGACGCACCCAAGGCCGTGCTCGTGGTCTCCGGTCATTGGGAAGAGCGCGGCTTCGCCGTTTCCTCGGCTGAGAAGCCCGGGATGGTCTATGACTACCACGGCTTCCCCGACTATCTCTATCACATCCAGTACGGCGCACCTGGGTCGCCGGAATTGGCGCGACGGGTGCAGGAGTTGCTGCACGCGGACGGCATCGATGCACGGTCCGACCGTACTCGCGGCTTCGATCACGGCACCTTCAGCCTCATGAAGCCGCTCTACCCCGAGGAAGACATGCCGCTCGTCCAGCTCTCGCTCGACGCCGGCCTCGATCCGGCGCTACATCTCGCGGTCGGCCGGGCGCTCGCGCCACTACGCGACGAGGGCGTGCTGATTATCGGAAGCGGCCTCAGCTTCCACAACTTGCAGGCAATGCGCGGCACCAGCGGCTACGAGCCTGCGCGGCAGTTCGATGCATGGTTGCAGCAGACGCTGGTTCACACCTCTTCCGACGAGCGCGCCCGCCGGCTAATCGACTGGGAAGAGGCGCCCGCTGCGCGCATCGCGCACCCGCGCGAGGATCATCTTCTTCCTTTGATGGCCGCGGTAGGTGCCGCCTGGGATGAGCCGGGCACCGCCACCTATCACCAGACCGACTTCTTCGGCGGCTTCACAGCCTCGAGCTTTCGCTTCGGCGCCCCACCCGTTTCCAATCCTGCGAGGACCATCCCGCAATGAATACCACCATCTGGGCTCCGCGTGCTCTAACCGCCCTGCGCATCGTCGCGGCTCTGCTCTTCATCGAGCATGCGGCGATGAAGTTCCTGCAGTTCCCTGCACCAGTTCCAGGCATGACCTACCCGCTGCCGACGATCCTGATCGTCGCCGGAGCGATCGAGGTCATCACCTCCGTGTTGATGATCATCGGCTTCCAGACCCGAATCGCTGCATTTGTCGCTTCTGGCGAGATGGCCGCTGCCTACTTCATGGCCCATGCCCCACAAACCTTCTGGCCCGTGCTGAACATGGGCGAACCGGCGATCCTGTTCTGTTTCATCTTCCTCTACGTCGCCGCTGCCGGCGGTGGTGCCCTGACGCTCGACAACGCCCGGCGCGTCGCTGCGCAGTAGACAGCAGCCACAGGTATCCCATCCATTCCGTTGCCGCCGGAAGCCCGAGGCTTCCACCTGGCAACGCACTACTCCGGTGAACGCAATGAAAGCAGCACTTCTCAAGGCCTATGGTGGCGTCGATCAGTTCGAGATCGGTGACCTACCGATTCCCCAACCCGCTGCAGGCGAAGTCCTGATCAAGATCGCGGCCTCCGCGGTGCATCCCTTCGATCTCATCCTGCGGCAAGGCTTCATGGCTCAGTACATTCCGCTCCCGCTGCCAGCGGTACTTGGCGGAGATGCCGCCGGCACCGTGGTCGAACTGGGCCAGGGCGTCACGGGACTGGCCGTAGGCGATCGGGTCGTCGCCGACTTCGCTGCGAACGGTAAGGGAGCCCACGCCGAGTATGGTGTGGTCCCAGCCACGTCCATCGCCAAGCTTCCCGCTGAACTGAGCTTCGAAGAGGGCGCATCCCTGGTCAAGGCTGGCCTCACCGGTCGGCAGACGGTTGAAGCGCTCGGAGTCAAGCCCGGCGATCGGGTGCTGGTCTCTGGAGGCCTCGGGGCGGTCGGGCGCGCAGCGCTGCAGTATCTGAAGCAGATTGGCGCAACGCCGGTTGCCGGGGTTCGCCCGGAGCGTCTGGGCGAGGCTCGCGAACTCGCGGACGAAGCGCTGGACATCACGGTGCCGCCGACCAGTGCGACGTTCGACCGCGCCATCAGTGCGGCGGGCCCGGTGGCAGGAAATCTCATCCGCCATGTGCGCGACGGCGGCAAGGTGGTGAGCATCGTTCCCGTGCCCAAGGACGTCAATCCAGGCAACCGCGTGTCCATTCACGAGCTCTATCACCGTACGGATGCCGCGATGCTGGGCGATGTGTTGGACGCGGGTGCCCGGGGAGTACTAGTCGTGCCGATCGCCCAGACCCTGCCGTTGAATCAGCTCGGCGCGGCCCACGAGGCTGTCGCCTCAGGGGCCCAGGGCAAGGTCGTCCTGAGGCACTGAACGACCGAGACGAGAGGGCGGATGCACGCAGTGCGATCTGGACGCGGTCGAAGTGCGAATGCGGCGTGTACCTCCCTTCACCGTGATCGAAGGCGGCATCCAGCACGGCGTGCTCGCGATAGAGTCCTCCGCCGTCGGCCGTACATCAACAGGCACCTAGACACATCATGTCCGACGCATCCCTGGTGGTCCAACGACCCACTACCCAAGCCTCGCAGCTCGTGCTGCTGTTTCACGGGTTTGGCTCGACGCCATCCAACATGGCGGGCGTCGGCCGGCAGATCGCCGCGATTGACGCGAAGGCGTTCGTGGTATCCGTCGCAGCGCCGTATCGCTCAGACTTGGGCCAGGGGCTGCAATGGATCTCGGTCACGGGCCTCACGGAAGGCAATCGTCCCGAACGCGTCGCCGCCGCATTGCCACTGTTCGTCGAGACGATCCGCCGATGGCAATCCGACGCAAACGTTCCGCCGGAAGCCACAACGCTGATCGGCTTCTCGCAAGGCGCCATCATGGCCCTGGAGTCAGCCGCAGGTGGTGGTAGTGCGATCGCTGCGCGCGTAATCGCAGTGTCCGGTCGGTTCGCCCGACTGCCCGAATTGATGGCCTCGGGTGTCACTGTCCACCTCGTGCATGGCGATGAAGATACCGTCATGGTGCCAGCCCACAGCATCGAAGCTTTGGCCCATCTTGCAAAGGCCGGTGTGCCGACATCGATTGACGTGGTTCCCGGCCTGGGCCACGGCATCGACGGACGGGTCCTGGGCCACATCCTGAATCGCGTGCCCGCCCCGGCGCGCCTGCCTTGACCAACCTTCTGAGCAACCCAACCCTGCGCGCGGGGTTGCGCGACCGCCCGTCGCGCCTTCACTTCCCAGATGAGTCCCAACGTTGGGCAAGCCCCTGGCGGCGCGGTCAGCGCCGGGGAATTCATGTCCATTCCAATCTGACCCGCTGGAGCTCACCCCCATGAAGAAGCTTTCTGTGATCGTTCTCGCCGCCCTCGGCCTTGCCGGCATCGCACATGCTGAGACCGTGACCTACAACTTCGACCCAACGCACACCTTCGCGACGTTCGAGATTGGCCACTTCGGTACCTCGACCAACCGCGGTCGCTTCAACAAGACCGAAGGCTCCGTCGAACTCGACAAGGCCGCCAAGACCGGCAAGCTGTCCGTGACCGTCCACGCCGACTCGCTGGACACCGGCTTCGCGCAGTTCACCAAGCACATTTCGAGCAATGAGATGCTGGACGTCGCAACCTACCCCACCGCGACCTTCGCGGGCGACAAATTCACCTTCAACGGCGACAAGGTGACCGACATCTCGGGCGCGCTGACGCTGCACGGCAAGACCAACCCGGTCACGCTGCATGCAGTCAACTTCAACTGCTACCAGAACCCGATGCTCAAGCACGAGGTCTGCGGCGGCGACTTCGAGGCCACGATCGTGCGCAGCCAGTACGGCGTGAACTACGGCCTGAACTACGGATTCCCCGACAACGTGCACCTGGTCATCCAAGTCGAGGCTGTCAAGCAGTAGGCGAAACCATCCTGGCTACGGCGCACGTACTTGTCGTCTAAAAGGGCATGGCTCACAAACCACTTAGATGCTTCCACGCGGAACGCACATTACGTGGCCCCTCCAACAAGTTCGTCGTCCGAGTCCCCGATGCGAGCGCGAAGCCGGGCCGGGCCGGCCTGCTCAGGTGCCGGCCGCCCGTTCGGCGGCCGCCAGCCGCTTGGCCTTGAAGAGGTCGCGCAGCACCCGGCTGTGGGCATTGGCCGCGCCGTCGCCGGTGGTCTCGATGCTGCAGAAGATCGCTTGCGGGTACTTCTCGGTCACCAGCGCCTGCACGCCGTCGGACACGCCGGACGACGGCATGCAGCCGAAGGGCTTGACGCTCACCACCATGTGGGCCTTGCGCGCGGTGACGCTCTGGATCAGCTTGCCGACCTCCATGTGCCCCTCGCCGCCTCGCAGGTGGTTGTCGTAGAACGGGTGCGACAGCGTCGCGATCTCGTCGAGGTTGCACAGCCGGCGCGCCGGCAAGCCGAGCACCGCCGCATACAGCGCGTAGCAGCCGCGCAGGCCGGCCTCGGCGGCGCGCGCCGCAGCCAGCCGCCGCCAGGGCGACCTGCCGGCCAGGCCGTGGCGACCGCCGTCGTGCCGCGGGAGCGCCATCCGCCGTCGCGTGTCCCAGCGCATCTGCCAGAGGTTGTAGAGCAGCCAGGCGGTGACCGGCTGCACCAGCACCTCGGCGCCCTCGGACTCGAGGAAGGCCTGCAGCCGGTAGTTGCCGTCGCCTTCGGTGGTCATCGCCCAGAACTCGCCGATCACCGACACCTTGGGCTTGACCCGCGCGCGGTCCAGCTCGACCGCGCCCAGCAGCCGCCGGCATCGCCACAGCGCCGCCAGGACGCTGCCGCGCACCGCCAGCGCGTTGTGCAGCACCGCCTTGCAGCGGGCCAGCGCCGCCTGCGTCGCGCCCGGATCGCGTTCATACGGCCGCAGCCGGTAGCCCATCGCGTTGAGCACGTCGCCGGCCACCACCGCCCGCAGCAGCGCGAAGAAGAAGCGTCGATCCAGCACCAGCCCGTCGCCATCGCCGCAGGCCTGTCGCAGACCGCCCTGCTGCTGGAACAGCAGCACGCGGAAGCCCTCGAAGCCGGCATCGCGCAGCGCCTTGCGGTACTCGGTCGCGTAGGTCCCGAAGCGGCACGGCCCGCAGGCCCCGGCGGTGACGAAGACATGCCGCGCGATGATCTCGCGCGGGTTCAGGCCTTGCTCGTCGCGCAGCCGCTGCAGGTGATGGACGAGATTGCCGACGGTGAAGTAGGTGGGATTGCACTGGCCACGGTTGCCGAACTCGCGCCCGACGCGCAAGGCCTCGTCGTCCGGCGTGCCCAGCACCTCCACCCGGTAGCCGATGCCCCGCAGCGCGCCCTGGATCAGCAGGTCCTGCGCCTGCGTCAGTCCGCCGCACAGCAGCGTCGTGCCGGCGCGCTCGTCGCGCGTGAAGGGCCGCGGCGCCGGATCGCGCCACTGCGCCACCGGCACCTCCGTCAGTCCCAGCCGCGCCCGTTCCTCGCGCTCGAAGGCCTCGAGCTCGCGTTCGATCTCGGCGGCCCGCGCCAGCTCGTCGCGCAGCCAGATCACCGGGCGGTCGCCCTCGTCCGTCAATCTCATGAGGTCCTCCGGTGGATGGTGATCGGATGCGCCGTCGCGGCGGTGTCGCAGGCCCGCCCGGTGGTCGGCTCCAGCGGCGCGAATCGCGGCACCGTCTCCTCGCCCAGCCAGGCCGCGTAGTCGCGCTCCGAGGCCGGATCGTGCGTCGCGAGGCCATCGAGGCCGCCCTTCTCCTCACGGTTGACCTCGCCGTCACGTGCCCTCGCCCGCGCTCGCAGCTCGCGCCGCTTCGCCTCGATGCGCCGCGCCAGCTCGTCCTTGGCGGCATGCAGGTCCTGCAAGCGCTCGGCGTGGCGCTGCAGCGTATGCCCATAGGTGCGCACCCGGATCTTCAGCGAGCCCGACGGCTTGTTGGCGTCCAGGTCGTGCAGCGCCGAATACGGCGTCGCGCTCGCCGCGACGATGTTGTCGATCATTCCGTAGGTGGGCGCGTCGTGGCCGCATTTGAAGCTCGACAGGTCCAGCACCACCAGGTTGGGATGCCGGGCGGCGAACTTGGCGGCCCAGACCTTCTCGGCGCTGTTGGTCGAATAGGCCTCGGGCCAGACATCGGCCACGCCCAGCGGGTCGCCGCCCTCCCCGGCGAAGAAACGCGCCAGCCACTGCGGATCCTTCGGGATCGAGCGGATCGACAGTACCGGATAACCCAGCGCCTGGAACTCGTCGAGCACGCCATGGTGCAGTCCCGGATCCGCGTGATACGGCCGCGCCAGCAACAGGATGCCGACCCGTCCTTCGTCCTCGAGCTGCGCCAGCAGCTGCATGCCGCGGCGCTGCATCTCGCTGTCGAAGGCGCGCAGCGCCGCCCAGCCCTGGTCGACGGCGAAGTCGCTCTCGTCCCGCGTCACGCCCAGGCGCTCGCCCCAGGCC
>NZ_VOSR01000214.1:0-6083 GCF_007997345.1 Mitsuaria sp. TWR114 | reverse complement strand
ATCGCCCGGCTGCTGGGCCTGCCCGTGGGCATCGAGCGCGCGATGCACCACCTCTTCGAAACCTGGGACGGCCGCGGCAAGCCCGCCGGCCTGCGCGGCGACGCGGTGCCGGCGGTCGTCTTCGCCGTGGCGCTGGCCGGCGACCTGGAGATCTTCAGCCGCGTCCACGGGCTGCCGGCGGCACTGCGGCACATCGCCGAGCACGCCGACGCCAAGTACCCGCAGGCGCTGGTGGCGCTGTCCACGCGACACGCGGCCGACTGGATGGCGGCGCTCGACGAAGGCGCCCATGAGGCCGTGGGTGACGCCGCGATGGCGAGCTCGATGGCCGGCCCTGAACGCGGCGCCCAAGGTGACCCCGGTTGGCGGGCGCCCGGCAGCGCGCCCGACCTGAACGGCGCGCTGGCCGCGCTGCACACGCCGCTGGAACTCGTCGCGGACGTCATCGATCTCAAGCTGCCCTGGATGACCGGCTTGTCGCGGCGCGTCGCGGAGGCCGCCCGCGCGGCCGGCGCCGCGCTTCGGGCCGCCGCCGGGGGCGCCACGTCCAGCCCCTTCGAGGCGTCGATCCAGCAGAAAGGCACGCCGCTCGCCTTCAAGGCCTTCAGGTCCTCGGCGTCCGTCAGGACGAACTTGGTCTTCCAGAATGGATGGGACAACCACGAGCCCTCCATCCCCTGCAGGAACATGCCCAGCTTGACATCCGACGTCGGAATCTTCTTCAGCATGACTGGCGTTTTCGTCCAGGACAACACAGTATGGCGCCCTCCCCGGCGCTCGCACAGTCAGGCGACCATGAAAAAAACCGCCCCTCGGGGCGTTCGTGATTGTCTTCGCGCCGCGGCCGGGAGCCCGGCCTCAGCGTGCCACGGTTCAGCGGAACCGGGACTGCGGGACTGTACGGAGTTCGGACGGCAAGCTGGCCAGGTACTGGGACAGCGTCTTGAGTTCCGCGTGGGTGAACTGCTTGACCTGGCCCGCCATCACCGCGTTGCTGCGGCCGTGATAGGGCTTGCCCTGGATCTGGTAGGACTTGAGCGCGACGTACAGGTAGTCGGCGTGCTGGCCGGCGATCTTCGGATAGGTGCCGTCGATGGGCTTGCTGAAGTTGGCGCCATGACAGCTGGCGCAGGCGCCCTTGTCGAGCAGCTTCTTCACGTCGGCGGGCGCCTCGACCGTCGCCGGCACCGCCTCGACCTGGGCCAGGCCGGCGTAGTACTCGGAGATCTCGGCGATGTCCTTGTCGCCCAGCGGCAGCGCGATGCCGCGCATCGTCGGATGCTTGCGGTCACCCTTGGCGTAGGCGGTCAGCGCGGAGGCGATGTACTTGGCGTTCTGGCCCGCGATCATCGGGACCTTGTGGACCTCGGGGAAGGTGGCCTGGTAACCCGGGATGCCGTGGCAGCCGATGCACATGGCCACCTTGGCCTGCACCGGCGCCTGGGGGCCAGGTGTTGCCGCGGCGGGTGGGGTCGCTGCCGGCGCTTGTCCCGGCGCGGGCGACGAAGGGGCGTTGGACTGAGCGGATACAACAAACGCACTTCCGGCCAGCATCAACGCGAGGGAGATCTGCAGTTGTCTTCTCATGGTCCCGATCTTCGAGGATTTGGGGCGGCGCGATTATAGGGGGGGCCCTATATACTGGTTTTCACCGCTGCGCTAGAGAAACCCCTCATGAAATTCAAAGGTTCCCAGGACTACGTCGCTACGCCGGATCTGATGCTGGCGGTCAACGCGGCCATCACCTTGAAGCGGCCGCTGCTGGTCAAGGGCGAACCGGGCACCGGCAAGACGCTGCTGGCCGAGGAGGTCGCCAAGTCCCTGGGACTGCCGCTGCTGCAGTGGCATGTGAAGAGCACCACCAAGGCCCAGCAGGGCCTGTACGAGTACGACGCCGTCTCGCGCCTGCGCGACAGCCAGCTCGGCGACGACAAGGTGCGCGACATCTCCAACTACATCGTCCAGGGCACGCTGTGGCAGGCCTTCGCCTCGGACACGCCGGTGGCGCTGCTGATCGACGAGATCGACAAGGCCGACATCGAGTTCCCCAACGACCTGCTGCGCGAACTCGACCGGATGGAGTTCTACGTCTACGAGACCCGCGAGTGGGTGCGCGCCAAGCACCGGCCGCTGGTCTTCATCACGTCCAACAACGAGAAGGAACTGCCGGACGCCTTCCTGCGCCGCTGCTTCTTCCACTACATCAAGTTCCCCGAGGCCGACACGATGCAGGCCATCGTCGACGTCCACTTCCCCGGCCTCAAGAAGGAGCTGCTGGCGGCGGCGCTGAAGACCTTCTACGACGTGCGCAAGCTGCCGGGGCTGAAGAAGAAGCCCTCGACCTCGGAACTGATCGACTGGCTCAAGCTGCTGCTGGCCGAGGACATCCCGGCCGAGGCGCTGCAGACGCAGGACGACAAGGTCGCGATCCCGCCGCTAGTGGGCGCGCTGCTGAAGAACGAGCAGGACCTGACCCTGTTCGAGAAGCTCGTCTACATGCAGAGCCGCAACCGCTGAGGCCGCCGCGATGAGCCAGAACTTCAACGCCGCCTGGCGCGCCGCGCTGGCGGACGCGCTGGGCTTCGTGGGCGGCGGCGTGATCGGCCTGCTGGTCGGCCGCGCGCTGGGCTGGGAATTCATCGGCGCGCCCGGCTGGGGCACGACGCAGATCCTGGGCCTGCTCACCATCCTCGCCGGCATGGGCGGCTGCCGCTGGCTGCTGCGCCGGCTGCTGCTCGGCGGCAAGGGCTGAGCGCCCCTCTCCTTCCCTCCACCGCCGGCCGCGGGGTCGGCCCGATCGCATGACCGCATCCACTCCCTTCACCGCGCCGGTCACCCTGGCCGGCCCGCACGCGCGGCTCGAGCCGCTGTCGCCCGCGCACCGCGAGGCGCTCGCCGAGGCGGCCGACGACGGCGCGCTGTGGAAGCTCTGGTACACGACCGTGCCGGCGCCCGAGCGCATGGCCGCCGAGATCGAGCGCCGGCTGGGCCTGCGCGACGCCGGCACGATGAATCCCTTCGCCGTCTTCGACGCGCAGGGCCGGGCCGCCGGCATGACGACCTACATGAACATCGATGCGGCCAACCGCCGCGTCGAGATCGGCTCCACCTGGACCCGCGCGTCCTGCCAGCGCAGCGCGCTGAACACGCAGTGCAAGCTGCTGCTGCTCCAGCATGCGTTCGAGCAGCTGGACTGCATCGCGGTGGAGTTCCGCACCCATCGCCTGAACACGCAGAGCCGCCGCGCGATCGAGCGGCTGGGCGCGCAGCTCGACGGCATCCTGCGCTCGCACCTGCGCATGCCCGACGGCACGCTGCGCGACACCTGCGTCTACAGCATCACCGCGGCCGAATGGCCGACGGTCCGCAACCACCTGCAATGGCAACTCGACAAGCCCCGGAGCGCCTGATGGCCACGTCCAGGAAAACCACCGCCAAGCAAGACACCGCCAAGCGAGACACGGCCAAGGGCGAGACCGCCAAGCGCGCCAAGCGGGCCACCACGAAGCGCGCCCGCGCGACGATGGCGCTCAAGGCCCTGGACGTCGACGCGCTGTGGTCGCTGGCGCGACTGGGCGCGCCCAGCCTGTCGCCGGACGGCGCCCAGGCCGTGGTGCCGGTGACGCGCTTCGACATGGAGAAGAACCAGGGCGCGACCTCGCTGTGGCTGCTGTCCACGCTGGGTGGCGATGCGCGTCCGCTGACCTCCGCCGGCGAGAAGGACGGCCAGCCGCGCTGGAGCCCGCAGGGCGACCTCGTCGCCTTCGTCGCGCGCCGAGACCAGCAGGGCGACAAGGACGATTCCCCGCAGCTGTACGTGATCCCGCCCGACGGCGGCGAGGCGCGCCGCGTGACGAAGATGCCGTTCGGCGTCGAGGCCTTCAAGTGGTTCCCGGACGGCCGGCGCCTGGCCTTCGTGTCCTGGGTCGATCCCACGCTCAAGGGCCAGGCCGCGCAGGCCCAGCGCCGCCAGGCCGAGAAGGATCGCAAGGACTCGGCCTATGTCACCGAGGAAGGCTTCTACCGCTTCTGGGACCATGCGCTGCCGATGGGCCGCGTGCCGCACCTGCATGTCGTCGACCTCGACAGCGGCCAGGTGCGCGACCTCTTCGAAGGCACCGACTACGAACTGAGCCGCGCCGAGCCCGATGCCGACAGCTTCGACATCTCGCCCGACGGCCGCCGCATCGTCTTCAGCTTCGATCCCAACACGCCCAAGACGCTGGAGCACCGCAATGCGCTGGCCGAGGTCGAGGTGCGCTCCGGCCGGGTCCAGGTGCTGCTGCATGAGCCGGCCTGGGACCTGGTCGCGCCGGTGTACAGCCATGCGGGGCACCACATCGCGTTCGTCGCCTGTCACCAGGGGCTGAAGCACACGATGCCGCAGCAGCTGGCGGTGCTGGACACCCATGGCCACTGGGCGGTGCTGTCGGAGGACTGGGACCAGGAGGTCGCCGCGCCGCTGCGCTGGGACGAGGACGACCTGGGCGTGCTCTTCTGCGCCGAGGAGCGCGGCCGCCGCCACCTCTACCGCTTCGACGTCAAGACGCTGCACGCCTTCCCGCTGTGCGAGGGCGGCCATGTCGGCGCCTTCGCGCTGGAGGCCGGCACCCTGGTCGTCCTGCATGACAGCGCGAGCTTCCCGCCGCGGCTGTCCGTCGTCGACCGGGAAGGCGATGCCGCGGAACAGGTGCTGCACCGGATCGAGTCCTTCAACGACGCGGCGCTGTCGACACTGGCCTTCGGCGCGGTCGAGGAGCGCTGGTACGAGGGCGCGCTCGGCGAGCCGGTGCAGATGTGGCTCTACTACCCGCCCGGATTCGACCCGCGCCGCAAGACCAAGGCGCCGCTGATGCACCTGATCCACGGCGGCCCGCACACCGCGATGGGCGACAGCTGGCACTGGCGCTGGAACCATCAGGCGATGGCGGCGGCGGGCTACGTGGTGGCCTGCGTGAACTACCACGGCTCGTCGAGCTTCGGCAATCGCTTCGCGGACTCGATCACCGGCCGCTGGGGCGAGCTCGAGCTGGAGGACGTCGAGCGCGCGACCGACCTGCTGCTCCAGCAGCCCTGGGCCGACCCGAAGCGGGTCTTCGCCACGGGCGGCAGCTACGGCGGCTACATGGTCGCGTGGATGAACGGCCATGTGCCGGCCGGCCGCTACCAGGCCTACGTCTGCCATGCCGGCTGCTACGACTGGACGGCGATGTTCGCCAACGACGCCTACCTGTGGCATGCGAAGGAGCTGGGCACGGCCTACTGGAAGGATCCGGCCAAGGTCGCGTCGCAGAGTCCCATCGGCTACGCGCAGCACTTCAACACGCCCACGCTGGTCATCCACGGCCAGCTCGACTACCGCGTGCCCGACGCGCAGGGTCTGGCCTACTACAACACGCTGAAGGCGCAGGGCATCGCCGCCCGGCTGGTGTGGTTCCCGGACGAGAACCACTGGGTCATGAAGCCGCGGAACTCGAAGCTCTGGTATGGGGAGTTCTTCGACTGGCTGAAGCGGCATGACCAGCCCCGAAAGGCCTCGCTGACTGGTGGCGAGGCGGCCGCGCCACGTGCAAGACGCAAGAGAGCGTAAGAGACGTGTCGCGCCCGCGCCAGCCGGATCCAACCAAATCATCACCAATTCGTTTTGATGGCGTGAGCAGCCTCATCCGCTGCTCGACGGCAAGCCGCTTCGCGCGGCCTTCGCCCGCGTTGGGGCGTCCTCGCCCATGTCGCTGCGGGGCCATGGCAATGAAACGATCGCGCCGGTGATCGTGACGCCCACGGTGGGACGAACGCGACGTGTCCGCAAGAATCCGCGCGTCTCGTCTTCCCCGCCTGATTCGTCATGTCCGCAAGCACTGGCCGCGCGTCCTCGCAATTCGCGCTGTTGAGCCTCCTGGTTGCTTCCACGCTGGCGGCGTGCGGCGGCGGGGGGAGCGACAGCGCCACCCCGACACCGTCGACTTCCGGCTCCCCCGCACCCGGACCTTCCACGGCACCGGCACCAGCGCCGCCTCCGGCACCTGGTCCCGCACCAGCTCCGCCTCCGGCACCTGCTCCCGCGCCAGCTCCAGCTCCAGCTC
>NZ_VOSR01000213.1:0-2346 GCF_007997345.1 Mitsuaria sp. TWR114 | reverse complement strand
TACTCCTTCATCGGGCTGCGGCCCGCACCGTGCTCAAGAGCGAAGGCACGGTCACCCGCGTGATCCGTGACGGCGCCGTGATCGAGACCCACGACGGCGACCCGCTCGCCTTCATCGAGGCCTACCAGCAGCGCTTCAAGGTCGCGCTGCGGCCCGGCATGCCGCGCTTCTGCGGCGGTCTGGCCGGCTACTTCGGCTACGACGCGGTGCGCTACATCGAGCCGCGCCTGGCGGACTCCACGCCCGAGGGCGGCCTGCCCACCCCCGACGTGATGCTGCTGCAGTGCGAGGAGCTGGCCGTCATCGACAACCTCTCGGGCAAGCTCTACCTGATCGTCTACGCCGACCCGTCGCAGCCCGAGGCCTACTTCAAGGCCAAGAAGCGGCTGACGGAGCTCAAGGACAAGTTGGGCTACTCGGTGGCCGCGCCGCGCGTGGTGCGCGGGCAGGCCCATCCGGTCGAGCGCGAATTCAACAAGGCCGACTTCCTCGCTTCGGTCGACAAGGCCAAGGCCTTCATCGCGGCCGGCGACTGCATGCAGATCGTCTTCGGCCAGCGGCTCAAGAAGCGCTACACCGAATCGCCGCTGAGCCTCTACCGCGCGCTGCGCTCGCTCAATCCCAGCCCCTACATGTACTTCTACGACATGGGGGACTTCCAGATCGTCGGCGCCTCGCCCGAGATCCTGGTGCGCCAGGAGTCGACGCCGGAAGGCCGCAAGGTCACGATCCGCCCGCTCGCCGGCACGCGTCCGCGCGGCGGCACGCCGGAGCAGGATCAGGCGCTCGAAGTGGAGCTCAAGGCCGATCCCAAGGAGCGCGCCGAGCACCTGATGCTGATCGACCTGGCCCGCAACGACATCGGCCGCATCGCGCGGACCGGCAGCGTCAAGGTCACCGACGCGTTCGCGGTCGAGCGCTACTCGCATGTGATGCACATCGTCAGCAACGTCGAGGGCCTGCTGAAGGACGGCATCGGCAACATGGACGTGTTCCGCGCCAGCTTCCCGGCCGGCACGCTGTCGGGCGCGCCCAAGATCCGCGCGATGGAGATCATCGACCAGCTCGAGCCCGTCAAGCGCGGCATCTACGGCGGCGCCTGCGGCTACCTGAGCTTCGGCGGCGACATGGACCTGGCCATCGCGATCCGCACCGGCGTGGTCATGGACCAGGTGCTGTACGTGCAGGCGGCGGCGGGCATCGTGGCCGATTCGGTGCCCGAGCTCGAATGGAAGGAGACCGAGGCCAAGGCCCGCGCGCTGCTGCGCGCGGCGGAGCTGGTCGAGGAAGGTTTCTGACCCGGACGAAGGAGAACGACATGCTGCTGATGATCGACAACTACGACAGCTTCACCTTCAACCTGGTGCAGTACTTCGCCGAACTCGGCGCCGAGGTGAAGACGGTCCGCAACGACCAGATCAGCCTGGACGAGATCGCGGCGCTCAAGCCCACCCACCTCGTGCTCTCGCCCGGCCCCTGCACGCCCAAGGAAGCCGGCATCTGCGTGCCGGCGATCCAGCGCTTCATCGGCCAGCTGCCCATCCTGGGCGTGTGCCTGGGCCACCAGAGCATCGGTGCCGCGCTTGGTGGGAACATCATCCGCGCCAAGGTGCAGATGCATGGCAAGTCCTCGACCATCACCACCGACGCGCAGGGCGTGTTCAGCGGCCTGCCCGAGCGCTTCGACGTGATCCGCTACCACTCGCTGGCGATCGAGGAAGCGACGATCCCGGCCGAGCTGGAGATCAGCGCGCGCAGCGAGGACGGCGAGATCATGGGCGTGCGCCACCGCGCGCTGGCGGGCACCGCCACGCCGCTGGAGGGCGTGCAGTTCCATCCCGAATCCATCCTGTCCGAGCACGGCCACGCGATGCTCAAGAACTTCCTGGAGTTGGCGCGATGAATGCGAGCACGAATGCGGGCAGGAATGTGGACGCGGCGGTCGTCGACCTGCGCAGCGACACCGTCACCCAGCCCACCGCCGGCATGCGTGCCGCCATGGCGGCGGCGCCGCTGGGCGATGACGTCTTCGGCGACGACCCCAGCGTCAACGCGCTGCAGTCGGCGCTGGCGGAGCGCCTGGGCTTCGAGGCGGCGCTCTTCATGCCCACCGGCACGCAGAGCAACCTGTGCGCGCTGATGGCGCACTGCCAGCGCGGCGACGAGTACATCGTCGGCCAGTTCGCCCACACCTACCGCTGGGAGGGCGGCGGTGCCGCGGTGCTGGGCTCGATCCAGCCGCAGCCGCTGAACCACGCGCCCGATGGCTCGCTGCCGCTGGCCGACATCGAGGCCAACATCAAGCCCGACGACGCGCACTTCGCGCGCACCCGGCTGCTGGCGCTG
>NZ_VOSR01000212.1:0-2724 GCF_007997345.1 Mitsuaria sp. TWR114 | reverse complement strand
CGGCTTCGCGGTGGTGGCGAGCGAGGTGCGCTCGCTGGCGCAGCGCAGCGCCGAGGCCGCCAAGGAGATCAAGCAGCTGATCACCGCCAGCGGCGAGAGCGTCGCCAGCGGCGCGGCGCTGGTGGAGCGCGCGGGCGAGACGATCAACGAGATCTCCGACTCCATCACCCGCGTGTCGCGCATCGTGGCCGAGATCAGCCATGCGACCGCCGAGCAGAGCGGCGGCATCAACCAGATCGGCTCGGCCATCGCGCAGCTGGACCAGATGACGCAGCAGAACGCCGCGCTGGTCGAGGAATCCGCCGCCGCGGCGCAGAGCCTGCAGCACCAGGCGGATGCGCTGTCGCAGTCGGTGGCCGTCTTCAAGCTGGGCTGACAGGGCCCGGCGGCGCCCCGCCGGCTCAGACCCCCATCACCTGCACGCGGTTGCGGCCGGCGTGCTTGGCCGCGTACAGCGCCTGGTCGGCGGTCTCCACCAGCATCGCGGCCTTCGCGGGCGGCTCCCCGGCCGCCAGGCCGATGGACACCGTGACGCGCAGGTCCGGCGCGAGCTCGCCCCACGCGTGGTTGGCGATCGCGCCGCGCAGGCGCTCGCAGATCTCCTGGCCGCGCTCGGCCGGGACGCCGACGAAGACCAGCATGAACTCCTCGCCGCCGACTCGCGCCAGCAGGTCGCGCTGCGCAGCTGCCGCCGCAGCACCTGCGCCACCTTCTGCAGCGCCTGGTCGCCGACGCCGTGCCCGAAGGCATCGTTGACCTGCTTGAAGTGGTCGATGTCCAGCAGCCCCAGCGCGATCGGCTTGTGCTCCTGCCGCGCCCGCTCGAGCAGCAGCGGCAGCGCGAACTCGGCGTGACGCCGGTTGTTGAGGCCGGTCAGCGCGTCTTCATGGGCCATGCGGCCGAGCTCCGCGGCCTCGCGTCGCAGGCGCTGCTGCTCCTGCTCGGCCAGCTCGGCCCGCTCGCGCTCGCGACGCGCGTCCTGCATCGCATGCTCGGCCCGCGCCTGGGCCTGCTCGAATTCCTGCCGGATCAGCATCGCCTCGGTCTGCAGCGCCATCGCGCTGCGGGCCGTCTGGCGTTCCAGCGACGACAGCAGTTCGTGTGCCGCCAGCGCCCGCGCCGCATCGCCGCGCAGCTTGCAGGCCCGATAGATGGCCAGCGCGAGCTGCCGCCGCAGGCGCGTGGGCAATGCCTGCGGCGCCTGTTGGCCGACGAGGTCCTGCAGCGTCGCCAGCGCCGGCAGCGCGTCGGTCGCGCCGGCGCCGTCGTCGCGCTTGAGCTGCAGCAGCGCCCGCTGCGCGCGCGCCTGCAGCACCATGCCGGCGTAGCCGTGGCGCTGCGCCAGCCGCTCGTATTCGTCGGCGATGAGCAGCGCGTCGTCGATCGCGCCGGTGCCCAGCTGCAGCTCGACCAGGTTGGACAGCGACACCACGACCAGGAAGGGATTGCCTTCCTCCCGCACCAGGTCGGCGGCGCGCACCGCGTAGGGCTCGGCCTGGGCCAGCGCCTCGGCGGCCGAGCGCCGGTCCTCGTCACGGATCGCCTCCGCGTGCGCCTGCAGCCAGAAATGCGCCAGGTTGTTCAGGCAGGACAGCAGCAGTTCGCGCTCGCCGGCGGCCTGCTGCTGGGCGATCTCCAGCGCCTGCAGCGTGTGCTGGCAGGCCTGCTCGACCTGATCCGTCACCGCGAAGGCCACCGCCAGCCGGTTCAGCGCCCAGGCTTCGCGCGTCGGATCCTGCGCGCGCCGCGCCGCGGCCAGGCCTTGCCAGCCGGCCTGCATCGCGTCCCGCCCCATCTGGAACTGCGCGTAGATGTAGCAGAGCTCGGTCAGCGCCTGCGCGGTCCATTCGTCCTGGTCGGGGCCGTCGATCAGCCGCACCAGCGCCACCGCCTCGCTGGCGCGCCGCAGCGCCGCCGGCAGGTCGCCCTGGCGAGGCAGGTTGTGGGCGATCAGGATCAGCGCCCGTGCGCGCTCCCGCACCGAATCGGCCGCCACCAGCGCCAGTTCCAGCGCGTCGGTCGCGTCGCGGTAGGCGCCGCGGCGGCTCAGGTGCAGGGCTCGGGCCAGTTCGCGCTGGAACAAGGCGACTCCTCCTTCGGCGATGCGGACGACCGGAAGACCTCAGCATTGGTCGGCGCACATCGCACGTCAATCGCGGCTGGCCCCAGTGGACGATGGATACAGTCGCGGGCATGCCAAAAGTCTCGAAAGCGCCGGTCCCCGCCGCCGCGCCAACCCCGCCCGTCGCTGCCTCCGCATCGATGGTTGCGGTACCGGCCGCGCGCGTGCTGGTCGGCGTGGACTTCAGCAGCGCGCCGACGGCCCGCAAGCCGATCCGGCTGGCCTTCGGCCAGCGGCGCGGCGCGGTCGTGAAGCTGGAGCGGCAGGAGGCGCTCCCGTCGCTGGACGCCTTCGCGGCCTGGCTGGCGGCGCCGGGGTCGTGGCTGGGCGGCTTCGACCTGCCTTTCGGCCTGCCGCGCGAGTTGGTCGAGACGCTGGGCTGGCCCACCGAGTGGGCCCCGCTGATCGCGCACTACGCGAGCCTGTCGCGCGCGGAGATCCGCGACACCTTCGCCGCCTTCTGCGATGCCCGTCCGGCGGGCCGCAAGTTCGCGCACCGCGCCTGCGACGCGCCGGCCGGCTCGTCCCCGAGCATGAAGTGGGTGAATCCGCCGGTGGCCTACATGCTGCACGCGGGCGTGCCCCGGCTGGTGGCCGCGGGC
>NZ_VOSR01000211.1:0-1454 GCF_007997345.1 Mitsuaria sp. TWR114 | reverse complement strand
GCGCTGCGGGCCATCCTGCGCCAGGACCCGGACGTGATCATGATCGGCGAGATCCGCGATTACGAGACGGCGCAGATCGCGATCCAGGCCTCGCTGACCGGTCACCTGGTGCTGGCGACGCTGCACACCAACGACGCGGTCAGCGCGGTCACGCGCCTGACGACATGGGCGTGGAGCCCTTCCTGCTGAGCTCGTCGCTGCTGGGCGTGCTGGCGCAGCGGCTGGTGCGCAAGCTCTGCCCGGTGTGCAAGTCGCCGGAGCCGCTGCCCGAGGGCGGCGCGCGCTACCACCCGGTCGGCTGCCCGGCCTGCGCGAGCAGCGGCTACAAGGGCCGCACCGGCGTGTACGAGCTGATGGTCTGCGACGACACCATCCGCGGCCTGATCCACAACCAGGCGGCGGAGTCCGAGCTGCTGGCCGCGGCGCGCGCCAACGGCCTGCGCTCCATGCGCGAGGACGGCGACCGGCTGGTGGCCGCGGGCGTGACGTCCGAAGAGGAAGTGCTGCGGGTCACGCGCGAGTGAGCGCGGCCGATCAAGACCGCGCGCCCTGACGCTACCCCCGACGCCGCACGACGCAGTCAATCACGAGGTTCCCAGCGATGCCCGCCTTCAAGTACGACGCCCTCGACGCGTCCGGCAAGTCCCAGCAGGGGCTGCTGGAGGCCGACACCGCGAAAGCCGCGCGCACGCAGCTGCGCGCGCAGGGGCTGGTGCCGATGGACGTGAAGCCGGTGGCGGCACCGGCCGGCAAGCAGTCGCGCTTCGCGCGGCGCGCCTTCAAGGCGGCGGGGCTGACGGTGTGGACGCGGCAGCTGGCGGGCTTGGTCTCGGCGGGCCTACCGCTGGAGCGCTCGCTGTCGGCACTGGCCGACGAGGCCGAGGACCCGCGCCAGCGCGAGCTGATGTCGCAGCTGAAGTCCGAGGTCAATGCGGGCTCGTCCTTCGCACGGGCGCTGGCGATCGCGCCGCGCGAGTTCGACGACGTCTACCGCGCGGTGGTCGCCGCCGGCGAGCAGAGCGGCGCGCTGGGCCCGGTGCTGGAGAGCCTGGCGGACGACCTCGAGGAGCAGCAGCGGCTGCGCTCGGAGCTGTTCGGCGCGCTGGCCTATCCGGTGATCGTCTGCATCATCGCGGTGCTGGCGGTGAGCTTCCTGCTGACCTACGTCGTGCCGCAGGTGGCGGCGTCTTCACGCAGACCAAGCAGACGCTGCCGCTGCTGACGCGGATCATGATGGGCCTGTCCGACCTGATGCGGACCTGGGGCCTGGCGATCGTGGCGGTGCTGGCGGCGGTGTTCTTCGGCGCGCGCCAGATCCTCAAGCGCGAAGGTCCGCGGCAGCGTTTCGACGCGGCATGGCTGAACCTGCCGCTGCTGGGCCGGCTCTCGCGCGGCTACAACGCGGCCCGTTTCTCGGGAACGCTGGCGATGCTGGCCGGCGCCGGCGTGCCCAT
>NZ_VOSR01000210.1:0-3154 GCF_007997345.1 Mitsuaria sp. TWR114 | reverse complement strand
TCGCTGAGCGCCAGCAGCCCTTCGGTCGGCGTGCCCAGGCCCTCGGGCTGCAGGTGGAGCTGCAGGCGCAGGCCGTCGGCATGCCGCGTCTGGAACAGCCGGTGCTCCACCATCCGCGCCGCCGAGCGCACCAGCGCCAGCGTGTGCCGCTGGAAGCCGCGCTGCTCGCCGGAGATGTCCAGCACGCCCAGCACGCGCCCCTGCGGATCGCGGATCGGCGCCGCGTGCAGCTGAGGAACGCATTGCGCTCAAGGAAGTGCTCGCCGCCGAGCACCGCCACCGGCCGCTGCTCCGCCAGCGCCGTGCCGATCGCGTTCGTGCCGCGCCAGCGCTCGTCCCAGATCGCGCCGGGCCGCAGCGCCACCCGCTGCGCCCGGTCGACGAAGCGGCCATCCCCCAGCGCGCCCAGCAGCAGGCCTTGCGCGTCGGCCAGGATGACCAGGCCGTCGCTGTCGCGCGTCTGCTCGAAGAGGTCTTCCATCACCGGCCGCGCGTGGGCAACCAGCTCGTGCTGCCGCTCCAGCGCACGCCGGAGCTGGGCGCCAGACGCATGCGGCGCGCCCGGCGGACGGCCGACCGGGTCCAGGCCGAAATCACGCTGCGCAGCCAGCTGCCGGCTCAGGCCTTCGTCCAGCGCCTCGACGCTGAGCCGACCGGTGTCCAGCAGCTCGCGCCGCGCGGCGCGCAGCAGCCTCGGCGCCAGCGCGGCGCCGCTCGGGGTTTTCACCATCCTGTCGTCTCCTTGCGTCGGCGCCCTCGGCCTCGACGGTCCGTCCGGTGCTCGCCATCGACGCGATCGCGGGTTTGAGCCGGAATCCGCATCCGCGTTGCGCCATTCCGGAACACCTGCGCCATCGCGGCGATGCCGGGACCAGTCTGTGGACCGATCCTGACCAAAGCCTGTCGAAAAGAGAAGCGGCTTTCCGCCGCCGAGCAGGGTCTTCGGCGCGAAGCGGCCGCTGGCACGGCCCATGCAAAGCGGTGGCGGGCGTTCGACGCCTCATCAACCACGGAGACAAGCCATGATCTACGCCAAGCCCAACGCCGCCGGCGCCCCGCTGCAGTTCAAGCCCCGCTACGACAACTTCATCGGCGGCCAATGGACCGCGCCGCGGGACGGCCAGTACTTCGACGTCATCACGCCCATCACCGGGCAGGTCTACACGCAGGCGGCGCGCTCGAATGCCGCGGACATCGAACTGGCGCTGGACGCGGCGCATGCCGCCGCCGAGCGCTGGGGCGCGACCCCGGCGGCCGAACGCGCCAACGTGCTGCTGCGCATCGCCGACCGCATCGAGCAGAACCTGGAGCGGCTCGCCTACGCCGAGACCATCGACAACGGCAAGCCGATGCGGGAAACGCTCAATGCCGACCTGCCGCTGGCGGTCGACCACTTCCGCTACTTCGCCGGTTGCCTGCGGGCGCAGGAGGGCGCGCTCAGCGAGATTGACGCGAACACCGTCGCGTACCACTTCCACGAGCCGCTGGGCGTCGTGGGCCAGATCATTCCGTGGAACTTCCCGATCCTGATGGCGGCGTGGAAGCTGGCGCCGGCGCTGGGCGCGGGCAATGCCGTGGTGCTCAAGCCGGCGGAGTCGACGCCGGTGAGCATCCTGGTGCTTACCGAGCTGATCGCCGACCTGCTGCCGCCGGGCGTGCTCAACATCGTCAACGGCTACGGCAAGGAAGCGGGCATGCCGCTGGCGCAGAGCAAGCGCATCGCCAAGGTGGCGTTCACCGGCTCGACGGCGACCGGCCGCGTCATCGCGCAGGCGGCCGCGACCAACCTGATCCCCGCGACGCTCGAGCTCGGCGGCAAGAGCCCCAATGTCTTCTTCCCCGACATCGCCGCCCAGGACGACGACCTCTTCGACAAGGCGATCGAAGGCCTGGTGCTGTTCGCGTTCAACCAGGGCGAGGTCTGCACCTGCCCGTCGCGCGCGCTGATCCATGAATCGATCTACGACCGCTTCATCGCCCGCGCGATCGACCGCGTGAAGGCGATCAAGCAGGGCAACCCGCTGGACACCGACACGATGATGGGCGCGCAGGCCTCGTCGATGCAGCTCGACAAGATCCTGTCCTATCTCGAGATCGGCAAGCAGGAAGGCGCGCAGTGCCTCATTGGCGGCGGACGCGCGCAGCTCGGTGGGGACCTGGCGGGCGGGTATTACATCCAGCCGACGCTGTTCAAGGGCACCAACGACATGCGGATCTTCCGCGAGGAAATCTTCGGCCCGGTGCTGGCCGTCACCACCTTCAAGACCGAGGAGGAGGCGCTGCGCATCGCCAACGACACGCCCTATGGGCTGGGCGCGGGGGTGTGGTCGCGCGACATCAACACCGCCTTCCGGATGGGCAAGGGCATCAAGGCCGGGCGCGTGTGGACCAACTGCTATCACGCGTATCCGGCGCATGCGACCTTCGGCGGCTACAAGGAATCGGGCATCGGGCGCGAAACCCACAAGATGATGCTGGACCATTACCAGCAGACCAAGAACCTGCTGGTGAGCTACTCGCAGCAGAAGCTCGGGTTCTTCTGAGGCCGCTGGCCCTCACCCCTCCCTCTCCCGCAAGCGGGAGCGGGCCTATTACTTACTCCCTCGCCCCCGCAGGGGGAGGTGGGGGTGAGGGGGCGGCTCGATGGGCAGCAGCGCTGGGCATGGAAGGTCAGGACGAGTGGAAGCGCCTTGACCGCACGACCGGATTGGACATTTGTCTCTTACAAAGACATTTGTCTAGAATGCACCGATGTCTTCATCCAAAGACCAGTTGCTCGCCCTGGTCGAATCCAACCCCTTCATCAGCCAGCAGGAACTGGCCGACCAGCTCGGCCTGTCGCGCTCGGCCGTTGCCGGCCATCTCGCTCAGCTGACGAAGGAGGGCCGCATCCTCGGGCGCGCTTATGTGCTGCCGCAGCGCCAGCCCATCGTCTGCATAGGCGGCACCAACCTCGACCGCAAGCTGCGTGGCCTTGGTCCGCTGCGCATGGGCAGCTCCAATCCCGCGACCCAGCATGAAACCGCCGGCGCGTCGCCCGCAACATTGCCGAGAACCTCGCGCGCCTGGGCCTGCCGGTGCATCTGCTGACCGCCGTCGGCCGCGACGCCGCGGGGCAGTCCTTGCTGGCGCAGCTGCAGGCGCTGGGCGTCGA
>NZ_VOSR01000021.1:0-4171 GCF_007997345.1 Mitsuaria sp. TWR114 | reverse complement strand
TCGCTCACCGCCGTCGCCGCGGTCGTCGGGGCTCTCGTCGTCGGCCTGCACAGCCAGCAGGCGGTCGCCAATCAACCGTCGGGCGCGCCGCAGGCGATCCCCGTGTCCGTCGCCACCGTCGCCAGCCAGGACGTCGCGGCCTGGGACGAGTTCTCCGGCCGCCTCGAGGCCGTCGAGCGCGTCGACGTCCGCGCCCGGGTGTCGGGCGCGGTGCAGTCGGTGCACTTCCGGGAAGGGGCGCTGGTCAAGGCCGGCGATCTGCTGATCACCATCGACCCCGCGCCCTACCAGGCCGAGGTCGACCGCGCCGAGGCGCAGGTGCTGGCCGCGCAGGCCCGCGTCAGCTACACGAAGAGCGAGCTGGAGCGCTCCACCCGCCTGTGGAGCGAGCGCGCCATCGCGCAGCGTGAGCTCGACGAGCGCAGCAACGCCGCCAACGAGGCCAATGCCAACCTGCGCGCGGCGCAGGCGGCGCTGCAGTCGGCCAAGCTGAACCTGGGCTACACGCAGGTCCGCGCGCCGGTGGCCGGCCGCGTCGGCAAGCTGGAAGTCACGCAGGGCAACCTGGTGGCGGCCGGCCCCGGCGCACCGGTGCTGACGACGCTGGTCTCGGTCAGCCCGATCTACGCCAGCTTCGACGCCGACGAGCGCACCGTCGCCCGCGCGCTGAACGAGCTGCATGGCAACGCCAAGGGCGGGACGGGCGCCGCGGGCGACCTCTCGAGCATCCCCGTGCAGATCGGCACCGCCGCGACCGCCGACACGCCGTTCAACGGCAAGCTGCAGCTGATCGACAACCAGGTCGATGCCCGCAGCGGCACGGTGCGGGTGCGCGCGGTGCTGGACAACAAGGACGGCGCGCTGATCCCGGGCCAGTTCGCCCGAATCCGCCTGGGCCAGGCCAAGTCGCGTCCGGCGGTGCTCGTCAACGAGCGCGCCGTCGGCACCGACCAGAGCAAGCGCTTCGTGATGGTGGTCGGCGCGGACAACACGCTGAGCTACCGCGAGGTGCAGCTCGGCGCCAACGTCGACGGGCTGCGCATCGTCACCACCGGGCTGAAGCCCAACGAGCGCGTGGTCGTCAACGGCCTGCAGCGGGTGCGTCCCGGCGCGCTGGTGGCGCCCACCCTGGTCCCGATGAACGCCAAGGCGGAACTCCAGGCCAAGGACGGCGCGGCGAAGGCCGACAAATCCTGACGGCATGCCGCGGACCGGATCGCCTCCGGGCCGCCGTCGTGGCCGTCAGCGGGTCGGGAGCGCTTCGGCGCGGCCCGGCACCGCCTTCCATTCCCAGTCGATCTGAAAGACTGACATGAATCTCTCCAAATTCTTCATCGACCGCCCGATCTTCGCGGGCGTGCTGTCGGTGCTGATCTTCGTCGCGGGCCTGCTCGCGGTGCGGGTGCTGCCGATCTCGGAATACCCCGAGGTCGTGCCGCCCCAGGTCGTGGTCCGCGCGCAGTACCCCGGCGCCAACCCCAAGGTCATCGCCGAAGCCGTG
The DNA here is from genome assembly GCF_007997345.1 of Mitsuaria sp. TWR114. Classification (NCBI taxonomy): domain Bacteria; kingdom Pseudomonadati; phylum Pseudomonadota; class Betaproteobacteria; order Burkholderiales; family Sphaerotilaceae; genus Roseateles; species Mitsuaria sp. TWR114. The sequence goes on along the minus strand of NZ_VOSR01000021.1, from coordinate 2,670 downwards.
GCCACGCCGCTCGAGGAATCGATCAACGGCGTCGAAGGCATGCTCTACATGGGCAGCCAGGCCACCACCGACGGCCTCATGACGCTGACCGTGACCTTCAAGCTGGGCACCGACCCGGACAAGGCGCAGCAGCTGGTGCAGAACCGCGTCTCGCAGGCCGAGCCGCGCCTGCCCGAGGAAGTCCGCCGGCTCGGTCTGACCACGGTCAAGAGCAGCCCCGACCTGACCATGGTCGTGCACCTGCTCTCGCCCAACGACCGCTACGACATGACCTACCTGCGCAACTACGCGGTGCTCAACGTCAAGGACCGCCTGGCGCGGATCCAGGGCGTGGGGCAGGTGCAGCTGTTCGGCTCGGGCGACTACTCGATGCGCATCTGGCTGGACCCGCAGAAGGTCGCCGAGCATGGCCTGTCGGCCAGCGACGTGGTCCAGGCGATCCGTGAGCAGAACGTGCAGGCCGCGGCCGGCGTGGTCGGCGCGTCGCCCGGCCTGCAGGGCATCGACCTGCAGCTGCCGATCAACGCGCAGGGCCGCCTGAACAGCGAGCAGGAATTCGGCGACATCATCGTCAAGTCCGGTGCCAACGGCCAGGTGACGCGGCTGCGCGACCTGGGCCGGATCGAGCTGGGCGCGTCGGAATACGCGCTGCGCTCGCTGCTGGACAACAAGTCCGCGGTGGCGATCCCGATCTTCCAGGCGCCGGGCTCCAACGCGATCGAGATCTCCAACAACGTGCGCGCCACGATGGCGGAGCTGAAGAAGGCGATGCCCGAAGGCGTCGACTACTCGATCGTCTACGACCCGACGCAGTTCGTGCGGGCGTCCATCGAATCGGTGATCCACACGCTGCTGGAAGCGGTGGCGCTGGTCGTGCTGGTGGTGATCCTGTTCCTGCAGACCTGGCGCGCGTCGATCATCCCGCTGCTGGCCGTGCCGGTGTCCATCATCGGCACCTTCGCGGTGATGCACCTCTTCGGCTTCTCGATCAACGCGCTGTCGCTGTTCGGCCTGGTGCTGGCCATCGGCATCGTGGTCGACGACGCCATCGTGGTGGTCGAGAACGTGGAGCGCAACATCGAGTCCGGCCTCAGTCCGCGTGAAGCGACCTACCGCGCGATGCGCGAGGTCTCCGGGCCCATCATCGCGATCGCGCTGGTGCTGGTGGCCGTGTTCGTGCCGCTGGCCTTCATCACCGGCCTGACGGGGCAGTTCTACAAGCAGTTCGCGCTGACGATCGCGATGTCGACGGTGATCTCGGCGGTCAACTCGCTGACGCTGTCGCCCGCGCTGGCCGCGATGCTGCTCAAGGGCCACGACGAGCCCAAGGACTGGCTGACCCGCGCGATGGACAAGGTGCTGGGCCGCTTCTTCGGCGGCTTCAACAAGCTGTTCAACCGCGGCGCCAAGGCCTACAGCGGCGGCGTGACCAAGGCGATCTCGCGCAAGGTGATCATGCTGGTCGTCTACGGCGGCCTGCTGGGCCTGACCGTGGGCCTGTTCAAGGCGGTGCCCAGCGGCTTCGTGCCGGCGCAGGACAAGCAGTACCTGATCGGCTTCGCGACGCTGCCGGATGGCGCCACGCTGGACCGCACCGAGGACGTGATCCGCCGCATGAGCGAGATCGCGATGAAGACGCCGGGCGTGGAGCACGCCATCTCCTTCCCGGGCCTGTCGATCAACGGCTTCACCAACAGCTCCAACTCGGGCATCGTGTTCGCGTCGCTCAAGTCCTTCGACCAGCGCACCGGCAAGGGCCTGTCCGCGGGCGAGATCGCGGGCAACATGAACGCGCAGTTCGCGCAGATCCAGGACGCCTTCGTCGTGATGTTCCCGCCCCCGCCGGTGCAGGGCCTGGGCACGACCGGCGGCTTCAAGCTGCAGCTCGAGGACAAGGGCGGCCTGGGCTACGAGGCGCTCGACCAGGCGGTCAAGGCCTTCATGGCCAAGGCCCAGCAGGCGCCCGAGCTGGCCGGCATGTTCACCAGCTACCAGGTCAACGTGCCGCAGCTGTATGCCGACCTGGACCGCACCAAGGCGCGCCAGCTGGGCGTGGCGGTCACGGACGTGTTCGACACGATGCAGATCTACCTGGGCTCGCTCTACGTCAACGACTTCAACAAGTTCGGCCGCACCTATACCGTGCGGGTGCAGGCGGACGCCGCCTACCGCGCGCGCGCCGAGGACGTGGGCCTGCTGAAGGTGCGTTCGGCCTCGGGCGAGATGGTGCCGCTGTCGGCGCTGATGAAGGTCCAGCCGAGCTTCGGCCCGGAACGCGCGATGCGCTACAACGGCTTCCTGTCCGCCGACATCAACGGCGGCCCGGCTCCCGGTTACTCGACCGGCCAGGCGCAGGACGCGATCGCGCGCATCGCGGCGGAGACGCTGCCCCCGGGCATCAGCTACGAATGGACCGAGCTGACCTACCAGGAGATCCTGGCCGGCAATTCCGCGGTGTGGGTGTTCCCGCTCGCGATCCTGCTGGTGTTCCTGGTGCTGGCGGCGCAGTACGAGAGCCTGTCCCTGCCGGTGGCGATCATCCTGATCGTGCCCATGGGCCTGATGGCGGCGATGACCGGCGTCTGGCTGAGCCATGGAGACAACAACGTCTTCACGCAGATCGGCTTGATCGTGCTGGTGGGCTTGTCGGCGAAGAACGCGATCCTGATC
>NZ_VOSR01000209.1:0-4140 GCF_007997345.1 Mitsuaria sp. TWR114 | reverse complement strand
CGGCACCGCGGTGCCGCGCGTTCGGCCATGCGGTCGATGCCATGCGTCGGTTCGAGCGCGCGGATCAGCACGCCGGCGCCGTGGCCCTCGGGACGGCACACGAAGTTCAGGCACCAGTGCAGGCCGTAGCTCCGGTACACGTACGCATGCCCCGGCGGGCCGAACATCGCCGCGTTGCGCGGGGTCAGGCCGACGAAGCAATGCGAGGCCTCGTCGTCCTGGTCATAGGCCTCGGTCTCGACGATGACGCCGCCGACACCGTCCACCAGCACCGTCCACCCGATGAGCTGCCGCGCCACCAGGACCGGGCTCTCCGTGAAATCGATCTGCTGCATCGCGCCAGTATTGCGGATCGACGCCCCGTGCCTGCGTCGGCGTGAACGAGTGCGCGGTCCCCGCGGCCCGCGGCCGGGCGGCCTGTCGAAGCCTTCACGCCGTCCTCTATAAAATCGCGCGATGGAATACCCGGGCAATCTCTTCGTTGTCGCCGCCCCCAGCGGTGCCGGCAAATCCAGCCTCGTCAAGGCGCTGCTGGAACTGGACGCCAAGCTGAGCGTCTCCGTCTCGCACACCTCGCGCGCGCCGCGCGGCCAGGAACAGCACGGCCGCGAATACCTGTTCGTCACCCCGGAGGAATTCCGGGCCATGGTCGACCGCGGGGAGTTCTTCGAGTGGGCGCAGGTCCACGACAACCTCTACGGCACCTCCCGCGCGGCGATCGAGGCGCGCATCTCGCATGGCGACGACGTCGTGCTGGAGATCGATTACCAGGGCGCGCTGCAGATCAAGCAGCTGTTCCCGCATGCGGTGCTGATCTTCATCCTGCCGCCGAGCTGGGAGGAACTGAAGCAGCGCCTGGTCCGGCGCGGCGACACCGAGGAAGCGGTGATCGCCAAGCGCATGCAGACCGCCCGGGAGGAAGTCGCGCAAGCGAAACACTTCGATTTCGTGGTCATCAATGCCGTCTTCGAGACGGCGCTTTTCGACCTGAAGGCCATCGTCCAGGCGCAGCGGCTAAAATACGCGACCCAGCGCCGCAACCGGTCGACCGTGTTCCGCGCGCTCGACCTCATCGAGTAACCCCGTCCCCTCAGGAACCCGCATGGCCCGCATCACCGTCGAAGACTGCCTGACCAAGATCCCGAACCGCTTCCAGCTGGTGCTCGCCGCGACCTATCGCGCCCGCATGCTGAGCCAAGGCCACGCGCCGAAGCTGGAGTCGAAGAACAAGCCCGGCGTGACCGCGCTGCGCGAAGTCGCCAACGGCGACGTCGGCGTGGAAATGCTGCGCCGCGTGCCGGTCTGATTCCCGGCCGACCGCTGGATCGAAACGCCCCGCTCGCGGGGCGTTTTTCATAGGGCGCTCACACCGGCCTCGCCCGCTCCCGCCAGAACGCCGCGTCGATCTCCACCGCGTTGCCGCTCTTCTCGCGGATGACCCAGAAGCGGGCGCCGTCCGCGGCGATGCGGTCGACCTCGCCTCGCGACGCTGGCGCTGGCGCTGGTCTGCCTGGCCTGGGAGCTGTGGCTCGCGCCGACCGGCCGCGGCACGCTCGCGATCAAGGCCCTGCCGCTGCTGCTGCCGCTGCCCGGCCTGTGGCGCTACCGGCTCTACACCTACCGCTGGGTCAGCCTGATGATCTGGCTCTACATGACCGAGGGCCTGGTGCGCGGCACCTCCGAGGGCGGCGCCGGCATGGCGCTGGCCTGGATCGAGGTCGCCCTGTCGCTGACGATCTTCATCGCCTGCGCGGCGCAGATCCGCCTGCGGCTGGCCCAGGCCCGCACGGCCGAGGCCGGATCGACGGGAGACCCCGCATGAGCGCCGCACTGATCGACGCCCTGCGCGCCTGCCTGGGCCAGGCGCATGTCCTGCTGCCCGGCGAGCACGACCTTTCCGGCTACGAGCGCGACTGGCGCAAGCGCTATGCGGGTCGCGCGCTGGCGGTCGTGCGGCCGGCCGACACCGCGCAGGTCGCGGCGATCGTGTCGCTGGCGCGCGAGCACGGCGTGCCGCTGGTCCCGCAAGGCGGCAACACCGGCCTGGTGGGGGGCGGCGTGCCGGACGACTCCGGCACGCAATTGCTGCTGAGCCTGCAGCGGCTCAACCGCGTGCGCCAGATCGACCCCGCCAACCTGACGATGACCGTCGACGCCGGCTGCGTGCTGCAGCAGGTGCAGCAGGCGGCGCGGGACGCCGGCCTGCTCTTCCCGCTGAGCCTGGCCGCCGAAGGCAGCTGCACCATCGGCGGCAACCTGGCGACCAACGCCGGCGGCACCCAGGTGCTGCGCTACGGCAACGCGCGCGAGCTGTGCCTGGGCCTGGAAGTGGTGACCGCGGACGGGACCGTCTGGGACGGGCTGTCCGGCCTGCGCAAGGACAACACCGGCTACGACCTGCGCGACCTCTTCATCGGGTCGGAAGGCACGCTGGGCGTGATCACGGCCGCGACGCTGAAGCTGCATCCGTTGCCGCTGGCCCGGATGACGGCGCTGGCCGCCTGCGACACGCTGCGCGACGCGGTCGCGCTGCTGGGCCTGGCGCAGGCGCGCTGCGGCGCGGCGCTGACCGGCTTCGAGGTGATGAACGCGCTGTCGCTGGCCCTGGTGGGCAAGCATTTCCCGCAGTTGACGCAGCCGCTGGGCCCGAGGCCGTGGACGGTGCTGCTGGAGCTGTCGGACAGCGAGGGCGAGACCCATGCCCGCGCGCAGTTCGAGGCCCTGCTCGAGGACGCGCTGGAGCGCGGCGTCATCGACGACGCGGCGGTGGCCGAGACGCTGGCGCAGAGCCATGCGATGTGGCACCTGCGCGAGTCCATTCCGCTGGCGCAGAGCGAGGAAGGCCTGAACATCAAGCACGACATCGCGCTGCCGGTGTCGCGGATCCCCGATTTCGTCGAAGGCTGCGACCGATTGCTGGCCGAGCGTTTCCCCGGCTCGCGGCTGGTGGACTTCGGCCATCTGGGCGACGGCAACCTGCACTACAACGTCCAGGCGCCGGAGGGCGTCGCGCCCGCGGACTTCCTGCGCACGCACGAGGCGGCGGTCAACGCGCTGGTCTACGACCAAGTGGCCGCGCACGGCGGCTCGATCTCGGCCGAGCACGGCATCGGTCAGCTCAAGCGCGAGGAGCTGGCGCAGCGCAAGAGCCCGGTGGCCCTGCAGCTGATGCGCCAGATCAAGCAGGCGCTGGATCCGCGCGGGCTGCTGAACCCCGGCCGGTGGTCTGAAGGCGCGCGGCGCTTCCACCGGGCGCTTCCACCGGGCGCTTTCGGCGAGCGCTTTCCTTTAGAGAGGCCAGTCACCGGCGCTTGCACGGATCGTGCTGGCCGCGCGGGCACAATCCTCGCGCTTGCGCGTGCCGCCCGTCTCTCCGTCCTCGATGCCCGTCCCGAATCCGCCCTCGATGCAACCGCCGCGCCCGCGTGGCTCGCTGTCCGCCGCGCGCGTCGGCCGGCCGCACGCCATCGCGCTGGCCCTGGCGCTCGCGCTGTCCGGCGTCGCCGCACAGGCGCAGTCCTCGACGCCTTCCGAGCAGCCCCTGGCCCATCTGCAGCACACGAGCTGGGGCCTGAAGGACGGCATGCCGGGACCGGTGATGGCGATCGCGCAGACGAGCGACGGCTACCTCTGGCTGGGCACCGGCAACGGCCTGTTCCGCTTCGACGGCCTGCGCTTCGAGCGCTTCGACACGATCGCCGGCGAGCAGTTGCCCAGCCGCCAGGTGCTGTCGCTCTTCGCGACCGCCGACAACGGCCTGTGGGTGGGCCTGCTCGAAGGCGGCCTCGCGCTGGTCCGCCAGGGGCGCATCGTCCAGGTCGAGCCAGCGACCGGCCATTTCGTCACCTCCACCCGCGCCTTCGCGGCCGAGCGCGACGGCACGCTCTGGGTCGCCACCGGCCGCTCGCTGCTCAAGCGCCAGGGCGCCGGCTGGGTCGCGATGGACCCGGGCTCCGGCTTCGACGACGGCAGCGGACAGGCGCCGATCGCGCTGTCGGTGGCGGTCGACGCGGCCGGCAACGTCTGGTGCGTCACCGATCGCACCGTCTTCGTCCGGCCCGCGGGCGGCGCCCGCTTCGTCGCCTCCGACGTGCCGTCGCTGGGTCAGACCCAGCTGACCATCGGGCCCGATGGCCGCGC
>NZ_VOSR01000208.1:0-7294 GCF_007997345.1 Mitsuaria sp. TWR114 | reverse complement strand
TTCGGCTTCCTCGCGCTCGCGCATCTTGCGCGCCAGCTCTTCTTCCTGCTGGCGCAGCGCCTCGGCCTGCGCCTGCGCTTCTTCCTCGCGGCGCTTCAGCTCGGCTTCCTCGGCGGCAGCGGCGGCGGCGTCATCGACGCCGTCCTCGCGCTTGACGAAGACGCGCTTCTTACGCACCTCGACCTGGATTGTGCGCGCCTTGCCCGAGGCATCGGCCTGCTTGATTTCGCTGGTCGACTTGCGGGTCAGGGTGATCTTCTTGCGCTCGGCGCCGCCGGTGCCATGCGCGGTGCGCAGGTGGTCCAGCAGGCGTTCCTTGTCGCTTTCGTTCAGGGTGTCCTCGGCGGACGCCTTCTTGACGCCCGCAGCTTGGAGCTGCTCCAGCAGGGTGCTCGCAGGCCTGTTCAGCTCTGCGGCCAGCTGGGCGACGGTGGTCACGGCCATTGTTGAAATCCTTAAATCTTGTGTGGTGCGGAGCGGTCTGGTTTCGCTTGAAGTCGCTTCAGAGCGTGGCTGCTCGGGCGTTATGCGTTGAACCAGTGCTCGCGCGCCTTCATGATCAAAGCGCGTGCCGCTGCCTCGTCCAGGGACGAAATCTCGACCAACTCGTCGACGGCCAGGTCGGCCAGGTCGTCACGGGTGTGGATGTCGCCGGCCGCCAGCTTGGCGATCAGCTCCGGGGTCATGCCTTCCAGGTCGCGCAGGTCCTGGGAGACCTCCTCGACCTTCTCCTCGCGGGCGATTTCCATCGTCAGCAGGGCATCCTTGGCACGGGTGCGCAGCTCGTTGACGGTTTCCTCGTCGAAGGCCTCGATCTCGAGCATTTCCTGCATCGGGACGTAGGCGACTTCTTCCAGCGAGGCGAAGCCTTCGGCGATCAGGATGTCGGCGACTTCCTCGTCCACGTCCAGCTTCTCGACGAACAGCTTGCGCACCACGTCGGATTCCTCGGCCTGCTTGGCGGCGGATTCCTCGGCGGTCATGATGTTGATCTTCCAGCCGGTCAGCTCCGAGGCCAGGCGCACGTTCTGGCCGCCACGGCCGATCGCGATCGCCAGGTTCTCCTCGTCGACGACCACGTCCATCGCGTGGCGCTCCTCATCGACGACGATGGACTGCACGTTGGCCGGCGCCAGCGCGCCGATCACGAACTGCGCCGGATCCTCGGACCAGAGCACGATGTCCACGCGCTCGCCGGCCAGTTCGTTGGTCACGCCGTTGACGCGCGAGCCGCGCACGCCGACGCAGGTGCCGATCGGGTCGACGCGCTTGTCGTGCGAGACCACGGCGATCTTGGCGCGGCTGCCGGCGTCGCGGGCGCAGCTCTTGATTTCCAGCAGGCCCTGCTCGATCTCGGGCACTTCCTGCGCGAAGAGTTCCTTCATGAACTCGCCGGAGGAGCGCGACAGCATGATCTGCGGACCACGCTGCGTCGGATCGACGCCCAGGATCACCGCACGGACGCGGTCGCCGGTGCGCAGGTTTTCCTTGGGGATCATTTCATTGCGCTTGAGGCGGCCTTCGACACGGCCCGACTCGGCAATGATGTCGCCCTTGTCCAGGCGCTTGACGGTGCCGACGAAGATGCGCTCGCCCCGCGACATGAAGTCGTTGAGCAGCTGCTCGCGCTCGGCATCGCGGATCTTCTGCAGGATGACCTGCTTGGCGGCCTGGGCGCCGATGCGGCCGATGGGCACCGACTCCACGCCTTCCTCGATGTGGTCGTCGACCTCGATGTCGGCGATCTGCTCCTGCGCTTCGAACAGCAGGATCTCGGAATCCGGGTTCTGCAGGCCGGCCTCGTTGGGCACCACGTGCCAGCGGCGGAAGGTCTCGTATTCGCCGGTGTCGCGGTCGATGGCCACACGGATGTCGACCTCGCCGCCATACAACTTCTTGGTGGCCGAAGCCAGCGCCGCCTCAACGGCGCCGAACACCACATCGCGCTCCACGCTCTTCTCGCGCGAGATGGCGTCCACCAGCATCAACAGTTCGCGGTTCATTGATCGAGACCTCCGTCAACCTTGTCATCCGTCTGCCGGGACTTGGCATTGCTCTTCTTCTTCGACGCCTTGGGCTTCGCAGCCACGCCGTCAGCAGATTCGGATCCCTGGGGCGCCAAGCCCGTGTTTTTCTTCGCCGCGGACTTGCCCGCGGCCGCGCCGCCCGCCTTGCCCGGCGTGCGACCCTTGAAATTGATCTCCGGCACCAGCTTGGCCGAGCGCACTTCATCCAGCGCGAAGTCCAGCGCCTGCTCCGTCTTGCCGTCGGAGAAGATCACCCGCCAGTCGGTGCGCTGGGCCAGCGTGGCCGGGTCTTCCTCCGCGGCGACGCCTTCGGCCGCGACCAGCACGCCGCGGTACTTCTTGCGGCCCTGGAAAGCCTCGCGCAGGGTGATTTCCACTTCGTGACCGAGGAACCGGGCGTAGTCGCCGGCATTGTTCAGCGGTCGATCGAGGCCGGGGGTCGACACTTCCAGGCGCGTGTAGTCGATTTCCTCGACTTCCATCACGTAGCGCAACTGGCGCGTGACGCGCTCGCAGTCCTCGACGTTCACCGGCTGTTCCGGCTCCTGGCCGCCGACGAGCGGCTTGTCGATGAACACGCGTAGCAAGCCCCCGGCGCTGCGTTCGCAGCCCACCACCTCGTAACCCAGACCGGTCACGGTTTTTTCAACAACGGCTTGCCAGCTCAAATTCATCGACGACGGTATCTATCCTGTAGGGACACGTAGGGACAGCCAAAAAAAATGGGCTGGATGAATCCGCCCACCGTTCACTTTTTCAGCGAAGCTCGAAGTGTACTATGCAAACAGCGTGCCGACAAGGCTGTGGCTTCGTTCACGGCATGGCGTGCGAGAATCCCGGCCTCCCTCGAATCTATGAATACCAGGAGCAGACATGGGATTTCTCGCCGGCAAGCGACTGCTGATCACGGGCGTGCTGTCCAACCGTTCGATTGCCTACGGCATCGCCAAGGCCTGCCACCGCGAAGGGGCTGAACTGGCCTTCAGCTATGTGGGCGAGCGCTTCAAGGACCGCATCACCGAGTTCGCTGCCGAATTCGGCTCCAGCCTGGTGTTCGACTGCGACGTGGGCGACGACGCCCAAATCGAGCGCCTCTTCGAGGACCTGGGCCAGCACTGGCCGGAATTCGACGGGTTTGTCCACTCGATCGGTTTCGCCCCGCGCGAGGCGATCGCCGGTGAATTCCTGGATGGCATGACCCGCGAGAACTTCCGTATCGCGCACGATATTTCGGCCTACAGCTTCCCGGCGATGGCCAAGGCGGCGCAAAGCCGGCTGCGTCCTGGCGCTGCGCTGCTGACGCTGTCCTACCTGGGCGCCGAGCGTTTCGTGCCGAACTACAACACGATGGGCCTGGCCAAGGCCTCGCTGGAAGCCAGCGTGCGTTACCTGGCCTACGGCCTGGGCGCCAAGGGCATCCGGGTGAACGGCATCTCGGCGGGCCCGATCAAGACGCTGGCCGCTTCCGGCATCAAGGATTTCGGCAAGTTGCTGAAGCAGTTCGCCGACAGCGCCGCCATCAAGCGCAACGTCACGATCGAGGATGTCGGCAACACGGCGGCCTTCCTGCTGTCCGACCTGGCCGCCGGCGTGAGCTCGGAAATCATCTACGTCGACGGCGGCTTCAGCCACGGCGCGATGGCCGGCACGGAGTAACGCCTCTCACGCACCCTCACGCACACCCCGCCCCACCCGCCGATCACCTCGGTGGATCAGGGACGGTGGTGCTTGGGGTTCTGGCGCTTGCCGCCAGGGCCCCATGCTCCAGCGGCCAAGCGCGCCGGACGTGAAAGTAAAAACGGGACCCAGATGGGTCCCGTTCTTCATTTCGCGTCCACCACGCAATCCACGTAATACCTAGTCACCCCATCCGCGCCCTTTTCCGCGACCAGTCCATGGACATCGGTCGCGAAACCCGGGAACTTCGCGTTGAAGTCTCTGGTGAACTTCAGGTAGTCCACGATCCGCTTGTTGAAGCGCTCACCCGGGATCAGCAGCGGGATGCCGGGCGGATAAGGCGTCAGCAGTGCGGTGGTGACGCGGCCTTCCAGCTTGTCGATCTCGACGCGTTCCGTCTTGCGATGCGCGATGTGCGCATACGCGTCGGACGGCTTCATCGCCGGCTCGAGGTCGGACAGGTAGACCTCGGTCGTCAGGCGCGCGATGTCGCCGGACGCGTAGGCCTCGTGCACGCTCTGGCACAGGTCGCGCAGCCCCATGCGCTCATAGCGCGGGAAGGCGGCCACGAAGTCCGGCAGGATGCGCCAGATCGGCGCGTTCCTGTCGTAGTCGTCCTTGAACTGCTGCAGCGCGGTCAGCAGCGTGTTCCAGCGGCCCTTGGTGATGCCGATGGTGAACATGATGAAGAACGAGTACAGGCCCGTCTTCTCCACCACCACGCCGTGCTCGGCCAGGAACTTGGTGACGATGCTGGCCGGGATGCCGGTCTTGGCGAACTTGCCGCTCATGTCCAAGCCGGGCGTGATCACCGTGGACTTGATCGGGTCCAGCATGTTGAAGCCGGCCTCGATCGGACCGAAGCCATGCCACTTCTCGTTGGCCTTGAGCATCCAGTCCGCGGCCTTGCCGATGCCGTCGGCGGCGAGCTTGTCCGGCCCCCAGACCTTGAACCACCAGTCCTTGCCGTAGTCCTTCTCGACCTTGCGCATCGCGCGGCGGAAGTCCAGCGCCTCGAGGATGGATTCTTCCACCAGCGCCGTGCCGCCCGGGGGCTCCATCATCGCGGCCGCGACGTCGCAGCTGGCGATGATCGAGTACTGCGGGCTGGTCGAGGTGTGCATCAGATACGCCTCGTTGAACAGATGCTTGTCCAGCTTCACGTTCTGCGAATCTTGCACCAGCACCTGCGACGCCTGCGAGATGCCGGCCAGCAGCTTGTGGGTCGACTGCGTGGCGTAGACCATCGCGGTCTTCGGGCGCGGGCGATGCTTGCCCATCGCGTGATACGAGCCGTAGAAGTTGTGGAAGGCCGCGTGCGGCAGCCAAGCTTCGTCGAAGTGCAGCGTGTCGATCCAGCCGTCCAGTTTGGACTTGATGGTCTCGGTGTTGTAGAGCACACCGTCATAGGTGCTCTGCGTCAGCGTCATGATCCGCGGCTTGACCTTCTTCGGATCCACGCCCTTGAGCAGCGGATTCTTCGCGATCTTCTTGCGGATGGTCTCGGGCGAGAACTCGCTCTCCGGGATGGGGCCGATGATGCCGTAGTGGTTGCGCGTGGGCGTCATGAAGACCGGCACCGCGCCGGTCATGATGATGCTGTGCAGGATGGACTTGTGGCAGTTGCGGTCCACCACGACCACGTCGCCCGGCGCCACGGTGTGGTGCCACACCATCTTGTTGGAGGTCGAGGTGCCGTTGGTGACGAAGAAGCAGTGGTCCGCATTGAAGATGCGGGCGGCGTTCTTCTCGCTCTCGGCGACCGGGCCGGTGTGGTCCAGCAGTTGGCCGAGTTCCTCGACCGCGTTGCAGACGTCAGCACGCAGCATGTTCTCGCCGAAGAACTGGTGGAACATCTGGCCGACCGGGCTCTTCAGGAAAGCCACGCCGCCGGAGTGCCCCGGGCAGTGCCACGAGTAGGAGCCGTCCTGCGCGTAGTCCATCAGCGCCTTGAAGAACGGCGGCGCCAGGCCGTCGAGGTAGCTCTTGGCCTCGCGGATGATGTGACGCGCCACGAACTCGGGCGTGTCCTCGAACATGTGGATGAAGCCGTGCAGCTCGCGCAGCACGTCGTTGGGCAGGTGCTGCGAAGTGCGCGTCTCGCCATACACGTAGATGGGGATGTCCGCATTCTTGAAGCGGATCTCCTGGATGAACTTGCGCAGGTTCAGGACCGCCGGATCGAGCTCGCCGCCGTCGCCGTTGCCGGAGAACTCCTCGTCGTCGATCGACAGGATGAAGGCGCTGGCGCGGCTCTGCTGCTGCGCGAACTGGCTGAGGTCACCGTAGCTGGTGGCGCCCAGCACCTCGAAGCCTTCCTTCTGAATGGCTTCCGCCAGGGCGCGGATGCCCAAACCCGAGGTGTTCTCGGAGCGATAGTCCTCGTCGATGATGACGATGGGAAAGCGGAAACGCGGCGTCATGAGGCCTCCGGATCGGGGCAGGTCAAACAAGAAAGGCGCGAAGTGTAGGGCGTCAGCCGTGTCACGCAAGTGTTGATCCCGGGTTGTCGCAGAAACAGAACGGCCAGGTTGTCAATGGCCGCCAACTGCCGGCTTCAGGCCCCCGAAAGGACGTGAAGCGCCAGGAGGACCGAGGCGTACACTGCCCCGGCACACAAGGACCGGGCGAACCATGGATCGCCCGGACAACGAGGAGGATGGGATGGATTGGAGTGTCGCCACCTGGTGGTGGGTGATCTGTGGCGGACTGGTGGCGGCGGAGCTCGCCAGCGGAACGACCTTCTACTTATTGATGCTGGCCTTGGGCGCGGCGGCCGCGGCGCTGATGGCGCACGTCGGCGGACCGTTCTGGCTGCAGCTGGTGGTGGCCGCCGCTGTGGGCGGCGGCGCGGTGACCTGGTGGCACCTGCGCCTGAGACGCCATCCGCGCGCGCCTGCCGGCGAGAACCCCAATGTGAACCTCGACATCGGCCAGAGCCTGGACGTCGCGCTCTGGCGCGCGGACGGCACCGCCGAGGTCCGTTACCGCGGCGCGGCCTGGCAGGCGCGCTTCGTCGGCGCGGGCGCGCCGCACAGCGGGCGCCATGTGATCCGCGCGGTCGAGGGCAGCTGCCTGCTCGTTGACGCCGCCTGATCGCCCTTTTCTCTTTCTGTTTCCCGTTCCACATCTCCGGAGGAGGAGTCCCGCTCATGGAAATCGTCGCATTGGTCGTACTGGTCGTCGCCATCGTCTTCGTCGTGCAGTCGGTGAAGGTCGTCCCGCAACAGAACGCCTGGGTGGTCGAGCGCCTGGGCAAGTACCACGGCACGCTGACGCCCGGCCTGAACATCCTGGTGCCCTTCATCGATCGCCTGGCCTACAAGCATTCGCTCAAGGAGATCCCGCTGGACGTCCCCAGCCAGGTCTGCATCACCAAGGACAACACCCAGCTGACGGTGGACGGCATCCTGTACTTCCAGGTCACCGACCCGATGCGCGCGAGCTACGGCTCCAGCAACTACATCATCGCGATCACGCAGCTGGCGCAGACGACGCTGCGCTCGGTGATCGGCCGCATGGAGCTGGACCGGACCTTCGAGGAGCGCGACGCGATCAACGCCGCCGTCGTGCAGGCGCTGGACGAGGCG
>NZ_VOSR01000207.1:0-728 GCF_007997345.1 Mitsuaria sp. TWR114 | reverse complement strand
AGGCGCTGGACGAGGCGGCGCTGAACTGGGGCGTGAAGGTGCTGCGCTACGAGATCAAGGACCTGACGCCGCCGGCGGAGATCCTGCGCTCGATGCAGGCCCAGATCACCGCGGAGCGTGAGAAGCGCGCGCTGATCGCCGCGTCGGAAGGTCGCCGCCAGGAGCAGATCAACATCGCCACCGGCGAGCGCGAGGCGGCGATCGCGCGGTCCGAAGGCGAGAAGCAGGCCGAGATCAACAAGGCGCAGGGCGAGGCCGCGGCCATCACGGCGGTGGCGGAAGCCAGCGCCGACGCGATCCGCAAGATCGCGGCGGCGATCCAGCAGCCGGGCGGCGGCGACGCGGTGCAGCTGAAGGTGGCCGAGAAGGCGGTCGAGGCCTTCTCGCAGCTCGCGCAGAAGAACAACACGATGATCGTGCCGGCCAACATGAGCGAGGTGTCCGGCCTGATCGGCACCGCGATGGCGCTGATCAAGAGCGACAAGGTGATCCAACCGGGCCGCTGAGCGCCCTGCCCGCCTCGCTGTCATCGCGGGGACCGACAACTTTGCTTCGGACCCCAAAATCTGCGCTATGATCGCGGGCTTCGGAGAGATGGATGAGTGGTTTAAGTCGCACGCCTGGAAAGCGTGTGTAGGTTAATCGCCTACCGAGGGTTCGAATCCCTCTCTCTCCGCCAGACACGGACACGGGCCCTGAGCAATCAGGGCGTTTTCATTGGGCCGTCG
>NZ_VOSR01000206.1:0-17693 GCF_007997345.1 Mitsuaria sp. TWR114 | reverse complement strand
TGCTGCTGGTCGACGACAGCCCGGTCAACCTGCTTGTCGCCACGACCATGCTGGAGCGCTCCGGCCTGCGCGTGACGCCGGCGGAACACGGCCGCGACGCGCTCGAGCACTGCGCGCGCAGCGTTTCGACCTGGTGCTGATGGACTGCCAGATGCCGGAGCTTGACGGCTATGCGGCCACCGTCGCCTGGCGCCAGGAGGAGGCGCGCCGGCTGCTGCCGCGCACGCCGGTGGTCGCGCTGACCGCCAGCGCCGTCGACGACGACCGGGCCCGCTGCCTGGCCAGCGGCATGGACGGCTTCCTGGTGAAGCCGTTCGAGATGGACGAGCTGCTGGCCGTCGTCACGCAGCACCTGCGCGGCCCGGCGGCCTCGCCCTCGGGGCAAGCCGCACCACCGGCCGCCGCCGCGGCCTGACCGACGGCCCCCGGCCGGCAGATAATCCCGGCCCATGCACGTTTTCCGAGGCTTCCACCATCCCGGCGTCGCGGCGCACTGCGCGCTGACGATCGGCAACTTCGACGGTGTCCACCGCGGCCATCAGGCCATGCTGGCGCTGCTGCTGTCCGAGGCCCGCCACCGCGGCCTGCCGACCTGCGTGCTGACCTTCGAGCCGCATCCGCGCGACTTCTTCGCCAGCAAGCTCGGCAAGCCCGAACTGGCGCCGGCGCGCATCGCCACGCTGCGCGACAAGCTGCAGGAGCTCGAGCGCTGCGGCGTGGACCAGGTCGTGGTGCTGCGCTTCGACGAGGCGCTGGCCTCGCTGCCGGCGCAGGACTTCATCCAGCAGGTGCTGGTCGAGGGCCTGGGCGCGAAATACGTGCTGGTCGGCGACGACTTCCGTTTCGGCGCCAAGCGCCAGGGCGACTACGCGACCCTGGACGCCGCCGGGCAGCGCCTGGGCTTCGACGTCGCCCGGATGATGAGCTACGAGGTGCATGGGCTGCGGGTGTCGAGCTCGGCCGTGCGCGAGGCGCTGGCCGCCGGCGACATGGACGGCGCGGCGCGGCTGCTTGGCCGGCCGTATGCGATCTCCGGCCATGTGATCCACGGCCAGAAGCTGGGCCGCCAGTTGGCCGAGACCGCGCCCGGCCGCGGCGACGGCTTCCGCACGCTGAACCTGCGCTTCGACCACGACAAGCCGGCCGCGCACGGCATCTTCGCGGTGCGGGTGCACGGCATCGACGGGGACGACGGCCCGGCGCTGGACGGCGTCGCCTCGCTGGGCGTGCGCCCCACCGTCGAGGACGCGGGGCGGGTGCTGCTGGAAGTCCACGCGCTGGACTGGCCGGCGGACCTGGCCGCCCGCCTGGGGGCCGCGGAGGCCTACGGTAAACTCGTGCGCGTGGAACTCCTCCAAAAACTGCGCGATGAAGCCCGTTTCGACGGGCTTGATTCGTTGACGGCCGCGATCCGCGAAGACGTCCGTCAGGCGCGCGACTACTTCGCGCAACAGGCGGCCACCCACGCCGCCGTCCGCCGTCAGACCACCCGCGACCGAATTTGAAGGGCTGACCGCCCTCTCCCGCGCTCAGCCGGCACGCGGCCCTGTGCACCCCACCTCGCCGCCTCCGCGCCCTTCTCTTCATGCCTCGCCGCCCCGCGCACGCCGGGGCTGCCCTCTTCGATTGCCGCTGCCATGACCGACACGTCCAAGCCCGACTACCGCGCCACGCTCAACCTGCCCGACACGCCCTTCCCCATGCGCGGCGACCTGCCCAAGCGCGAGCCGGGCTGGGTCAAGGAATGGGAGGACCAGGGCATCTACCAGCGCCTGCGCGTGGCGCGCCAGGGCAAGCCCAAGTTCGTGCTGCACGACGGCCCGCCCTATGCCAACGGCCAGATCCACATGGGTCACGCGGTCAACAAGATCCTCAAGGACATGATCGTCAAGGCGCGCCAGCTCGAGGGCTTCGACGCCGCCTACATCCCGGGCTGGGACTGCCACGGCCTGCCGATCGAGAACCAGATCGAGAAGACCTTCGGCCGCGGCTGCCGCGCGACGAGGTGCAGGCCAAGAGCCGCAAGTACGCCGGCGAACAGATCGACCAGCAGCGCGCCGACTTCAAGCGCCTGGGCGTGCTGGGCGACTGGGACCACCCCTACCGCACGATGGACTTCAAGAACGAGGCCGGCGAGATCCGCGTGCTCAAGCGCCTGTTCGAGCGCGGCTTCGTGTACCGCGGGCTCAAGCCGGTGTACTGGTGCTTCGACTGCGGTTCCTCGCTGGCCGAGTTCGAGATCGAGTACGCCGACAAGCAGTCGCCCGCCGTCGACGTGGCCTTCCTGAGCGCCGAGCCGGACAAGCTGGCGGCGGCCTTCGGCCTGCAGAAGCTCGACAAGGACGCGTTCACCGTCATCTGGACGACCACGCCCTGGACCATCCCCGCCAACCAGGCGCTCAACCTGAACCCCGAGCTGCCCTATGCGCTGGTGGACACCGAGCGCGGCTACTTCGTCGTGGCCGAGGCGCTGGTCGAGAAGTGCCTGGCCCGCTGGGGCATCGAGGGCCGGCAGGTCGCCGTGACGCCGGGCAAGTCGCTGGAGCTGCTGAAGTTCAAGCACCCGCTGGCCCACGTGCATCCGGGCTTCGACCGCGAAAGCCCCGTCTACCTGGCCGACTACGCCACCGCCGACGACGGCACCGGCGTGGTCCACTCGGCGCCGGCCTACGGCGTGGACGACTTCAACTCGTGCATGGCGCACGGGATGACCTTCAAGGACATCAAGAACCCCGTGCAGGGCAACGGCGTCTATGAGGCCGAGTTGCCGCTGTTCGGCGGCCAGCACATCTGGAAGGCCAACCCGGTCATCGCGCAGGCGCTGCAGGATGCCGGCCGCCTGATGGCCCAGAGCAAGATCAGCCACAGCTACCCGCACTGCTGGCGCCACAAGAGCCCGGTGATCTACCGCGCCGCGGCGCAGTGGTTCGTGCGCATGGACGAAGGCGACGGCGTGTTCACCGTCGACAAGGCGGAGAAGACGCTGCGCCAGCTGGCGCTGGACGCCATCGAGCAGACCAGCTTCTATCCGGAGAACGGCCGCACCCGGCTGCACGACATGATCGCCGGACGGCCCGACTGGTGCATCTCGCGCCAGCGCAGCTGGGGCGTGCCGTTGCCGATCTTCCTGCACAAGGACAGCGGCCAGCCGCATCCGAAGACGCTCGAGTTCATCGAGCGCGCCGCGCAGTTGGTCGAGGCCGGCGGCATCGAGGCCTGGTCCAAGCTCGACCCGGCCGAGTGGCTGGGCGCCGAGGCCGAGCAGTACTCGAAGGGCCAGGACATCCTCGACGTGTGGTTCGACTCGGGCTCCACCTTCCAGCACGTGCTCAAGGGCTCGCATGCCGGCGCGGCGCACGAGACCGGCCCCGAGGCCGACCTCTATCTCGAGGGCCATGACCAGCATCGCGGCTGGTTCCACTCGTCGCTGCTGATCTCGTGCGCGATCAATGGCCGCGCGCCCTATCGCGGCCTGCTGACCCACGGCTTCACCGTGGACAGCCAGGGCCGCAAGATGAGCAAGT
Organism: Mitsuaria sp. TWR114; assembly: GCF_007997345.1. Classification (NCBI taxonomy): domain Bacteria; kingdom Pseudomonadati; phylum Pseudomonadota; class Betaproteobacteria; order Burkholderiales; family Sphaerotilaceae; genus Roseateles; species Mitsuaria sp. TWR114. Next base: position 14,169 of record NZ_VOSR01000206.1, on the reverse strand, counting down.
CGCTGGGCAACGGCGTCGATCCGCAGGAGACCAGCAAGTCGCTGGGTGCCGAGATCATCCGGCTGTGGGTGGCGGCATCGGACTACTCGGGCGACATCGCCGGCGACAAGAAGATCCTGGACCGCGTGGTGGACGGTTACCGCCGCATCCGCAACACGCTGCGCTTCCTGCTGGCCAACACCTCGGACTTCGACGCCGCCCGCGACGCCGTGCCGATGGACCAGCTGCTCGAGGCCGACCGCTATGCGCTGGCGCGCGCCGCGCAGTTCCAGGAGGAGATCCTGGCGCATTACCAGCGCTACGAGTTCCACCCGGTGGTGGCCAAGCTGCAGGTCTACTGCTCGGAAGACCTGGGCGCGTTCTACCTGGACGTGCTGAAGGACCGCCTGTACACCAGCGCGCCGAAGTCGGCCGCGCGCCGTTCGGCGCAGACCGCGCTGTGGCACATCACCCACGCGATGCTGCGCTGGATGGCGCCGTTCCTGAGCTTCACCGCCGAGGAAGCCTGGAAGGTCTTCGCCGGCAAGCAGGCCGGCGACACGATCTTCACCGAGACCTTCTGGTCCTTCGGCGTCGCGCATGACGACGGCCTGATCGCCAAGTGGAACCGCATCCACGAGGTCCGGGACGCGGTGAACAAGGCGATCGAAGCGGTGCGCACGACCGGCGCGATCGGCTCGTCGCTGCAGGCGGAGATCACGCTGGGCGTGAACGGCGAGGACCTGGCGCTGCTGAGCAGCCTGGGCGACGACCTGAAGTTCGTGCTGATCACCTCGGCCGCGAACGCGGTGCTGGCCGATGAACTGAGCATCACCGTGACGCCGTCGACGCACCAGAAGTGCGAGCGCTGCTGGCACTACCGCGCGGACGTCGGCGCCAATCCGGCGCATCCCACGATCTGCGGCCGCTGCGAGAGCAACCTCCACGGCGACGGCGAGACGCGCACGGTGGCCTGAGCCTGCGCGCATCGACGGCAAGGCCGCCGAGCCCCTGCGGGCCGGCGGCCTTTCTCATGGTCGCGCGGGTCGGCGCGTCGCCGCGGGCGATCCCTCGGGATCGGCGTGGGGTCAGAGCGTGTCGACGTTCAACCCGACACCGATCAGCTCACGGCGTGTGCCGCCGGGTCCGCCGCGCGCCTCCAGGAACACGCGTCCCCGATAGAGCCCCGCCGGCAGGCCCGGATTGTCGCCCTCGACGAACTGCAGGCTCACACGAGGCAGCCGGCGCCCCTCGCAATCAACCGTCGCTGCCATCGGCATCGGCGCGCAGGCGCCGGCAGTCGCCGGCCGCCGGAACGCGCGCAGCACGAGGGTTCGGTCCCGGCCTTCCAGCACATCCCTCACCGTGACGATGACGCGACTCGAGGGCTGCACGCCGCCGGACGCCTCCCCCATCGCGATGCGCACGCGCCTGGACGGGCAGCGCGACACGCACTGGCGAGCCGTCTTGCGCGGAAAGCAGCCCCGCCAGATCCGGCGACTCGTAGCCACGGCTCGCCGTGACGGTGCCTGCGGTCAGGTGCCCGATCCGCAACCGCAGCGGGAAGCGCTCGCGATAACGCCCGTCGCTCGTGCCGACCGCCTCGATCTCGATCTGGCCGACATAGCTGCCTCGCATCAGTCCGGGGTTGTCTTCCGCATGGAAGGACACCGTCAGGCGGGCGCCCCGCCGCTCGCCGCACGTGGTGTCGTCCTCCATCCGCGAGGCCCAGCCGCAACCGGTCTCGCGCTGGCCGCGCAGACGGATCTCGGCCCGGTGGCGCGTCAGTTCGTCCTCCACGACGGCCTGGATGACGCTGTAGCCCGAGGCGCCGGAAGTGGCGGGCTCGGCAGGCCCGGTGGCCCCGGTCTGCGCCGGCACGAGATAGACCACCGTGCCGCTCGAGACGTCTTCCGAGTGATCGCGGGAAACGAACGGGGCGCCGGCGCCGACGCTGAGGCGGTCGCTCAAGGTGCGGATGCCGGGGAAGACGCCTTTCACCCAGTGGACGAGCGCCGCCATGCGAGGGCCTTCCGAGCCACGCCAGCCCTTGTCACGGGCGCTCGCCGTGGCAACGACATGCCAGTAGCCCCAGCGCGCCTGCCAGAAGGCACCGCCGCTGTCGCCCGAGGTCAGCGTGAACCAGCGATCGGTGTCGCCGGTCGGCTGATAGCCGACGGTGAACCGCTGCCGCGCGCGCCCGGTCGCGCGGCCGGGCGCACGGGCCCAGAGGCGCCCTGCGCGGTCAATCGACCGGGTGCCGACATGCCAGGCGCCATAACCGACGAACTCGGTGACTGCCCCCACGGGATGGGCGCTGGCGACGGGGTCGTCGTCGAGGTCGTCGAGCAATGGCGGCGTTTCCGACGCCAGCGGGCGAGCCGTCCGGCGCGGCAGCCGCAGGATCGCCAGGTCGCTGTCGCTGGCGCTGCCGTCCTGCTCGACCGCGTCGCCGTCCTGCGACGGGCGCGGCATCGGGATGAAGGCCAGGCCTCGCCCTTCATGCCTCGACGGGAGACGGCTGCTCAACGTCACCGGCCCCAGGGACCGGGCCCAGGGGGCGTGCCGGAAATCACTGGCCACGCAATGCGCCGCGGTCATGACGAAGGCATGCTGCTCGTCTTCGCCGAGCCAGGTCGCGGTGCAGTCGCGGTCGGTGCCGGGAAAGCGCAACTGACCCACATTGCGGAACCTGGGCTGGAGGCTCTCCCGCTCCAGGGGGGTCTGCACCAGGTGCAGGAAGGACAGCGGCTCGTCGAGCCGGCCACCGAGGGCCTCGAACCGCTGTTCGTTGATACCGATGGCGAGGGCCTTGGTGGCCGCCGCTGCCGTGGCGATCGCGATCGCCGCTCGTTGGATCCTGGTGCTCATCGTCGCTGCCTGTGCTCTTGGAGACAGGCAGCGATCGTGTTGAGACCCCTTCTAAACCGGGATCGCTATTGCAGGTCGTGGCGGCTCAGGCGCCGACCTCGTTAGGTGGGTCTGGCCATCAATCCTTGCTATTCAATCCCCGCATCCAGACCAAACCGTCGGAGGTGCCACCTGCGACATCGCCCCGCCGCGGCCGGTACTCGCAGCCGATCCAGCCGTCCCAGCCGGTGGCCGCCGCGATCTCGTCGATTGCAGCCAGCGCGCCGCGCCAGTCCAGCGAGCCCACGTCCGGCTCATGCCGGCCCGGCATGCCGGCGATCTGGCAATGCGCGACACGACCCGTCGGCAGCCAGCGCCGCACCTGCGCGACCACATCCCCCTCGACACGCGCGCAGTGGTACAGGTCCATCTGGACCCTCAGATGCGCCGCGCCAATGCGATCGACGATCGCATGCGCCTCCTCCTGGCGCTGCAGCAGGTAGCCCGGCATGTCGTGCGGATTGATGGGCTCGATCATCAGCGTCACGCCCGCGCGCGCAGCCTGCTCAGCAGCCCAGCGCAGACCCGCCTCGTAGCGCGCGAGCGCGGCATCGCGCGAAACATCCGGCGGCAACACCCCCGCCAGCACGTGCAGCCGCGGCGACCCCACCCGGCTCGCGTAATCCAGCCCGCGCTCGATCGAATCTCGAAAGTCAGCCTCCCGCCCCGCCAGCGACGCCAAACCACGCTCACCCGCCGCCCAGTCGCCCGGCGGCGCATTGATCAACACGACCTCAACACCCGCCGCATCCGCCCGGGCTCGCAACTCAGCAGCCGGCATGTCATACGGGAACAAACACTCCACTGCCGCAAACCCGTCGCGGGCTGCAGCAGAGAAACGGTCGAGGAACGGGAGATCCTGGTACAGGAATCCAAGGTTGGCAGCGAATCGAGGCATGCGGCGTAGTGTCACCGAGCCCGCGCAAAACTGCCCGAGGCCGGCGGCGGAGCCCGCTTTCGGCGCTCAACTCGCTCTGCTCACCTTCGGCTCGCGACGCTCAAACAGAACGCGCCTGGTCAGTTATGGAAGCGGGCTCCGCCGCCGGCCTCGGGCAGTTCTGCGCCCCCTCCACGAAGAACGGCCCCGGAGGGCCGTTCTGGAAAAGTGCGTCGGACGTTGGCGTCAGCAGCAGCGGCCCGTGCGGGCGCTGTAGCGAGCCTCCTGGCGCTCGAGGAAGAAGGCCTCGTAGCTCAGGGGCTCATCGTCAGGATGCGTGCGCGCCATGTGCGCCAGGTAGGCACCATAGTCCGCGCCAATCAGCTGCTGACGCACGCCACGGGCCATGTAGCGGCCCGCCTGCAGCATGTCCGACGCAGCGGACAACGCCGCCTGCGCGGCGTCCGCAGCCACCTGCTTAAGCATGGCCGCCCGCCACCGCGCCCTCAGGCATGCGCTCGAACGGCGTCTCCTGCACCGTGGGCTTGCGCTCGGCACGCGCCTTCAGCACCGCCTTCACGCTGTACACCAGCACGCTGATCACGACGAACATGAAAAGGCCGCACAGCGCAGCATCCAGCCGGTCATTGAAGATCACCCGCTCCATCGCCTCCAGGCTCTTGGCCGGCGCCAGGACCTTGCCCGCCGCCAGGGAATCAGCGTACTTCGAGGCATGCGCCAGGAAGCCCACCTTCGGATCGGCACTGAAGATCTTCTGCCAGCCCGCCGTCATCGTGCACACCAGCAGCCAGGCCGCCGGCACGATCGTGGTCCACGCGTAACGGTCCTTCTTCATCTTGAACAGCACCACCGTGCCCAGCAGCAACGCCACCGCCGCCAGCATCTGGTTGGCAATGCCGAACAGCGGCCACAAGGTGTTGATGCCGCCCAGCGGATCCACCACGCCCTGGTACAGGAAGTAGCCCCAGGCCGACACGCACAGGCCCGTGGCGATCAGGTTGGCCGGCAGCGATTCGGTGCGCTTGAGCGCCGGCACGAAGGTGCCCAGCAGGTCCTGCAGCATGAAGCGGCCCGCCCGGGTGCCCGCGTCGACCGCGGTCAGGATGAACAGCGCCTCGAACAGGATCGCGAAGTGGTACCAGAAGGCCATCATCGCCTTGCCACCCACGACCTGATGCAGGATGTGCGCCATGCCCACCGCCAGCGTCGGAGCGCCACCGGCGCGCGCCAGGATGGTGTTCTCGCCGACGTCCTTGGCGGTCTGCACCAGCATCTCCGGCGTGATCACGAAGCCCCAGGTGGAGAGCGTCGCCGCCACCGTCTCGGGCGTGCTGCCGACCAGCGCGGCCGGGCTGTTCATCGCGAAGTAGACGCCCGGCTCGATGCACGAGGCCGCCACCAGCGCCATCACCGCCACGAAGGATTCGGCCAGCATGCCGCCGTAGCCGATGAAGCGCGCGTTGACCTCGTTGTCCAGCATCTTGGGCGTGGTGCCCGAGCTGATCAGCGCATGGAAGCCCGACACCGCGCCGCAGGCGATGGTGATGAACAGGAAGGGGAACAGGTTGCCCGACCAGACCGGGCCGTTGCCGGCCGCGAACTGGGTGAACGACGGCATCTGCATCGGCGGGGCGACGACCACGATGCCGATCGCCAGCGCGATGATCGTGCCGATCTTCAGGAAGGTGGAGAGGTAGTCGCGCGGCGCCAGCAGCAGCCACACCGGGATGCAGGCGGCGACGAAGCCGTAGCCGATCAGCATCCACGTCAGCACCTTGCCGTCGTAGGTGAACATCGGCGCCCAGGTCGGGCTCTCATGCACCCACTGGCCGGCGACGATCGCCAGCATCAGCAGCACGAAGCCGATGACGGAGACCTCGCCGATGCGGCCCGGACGGATGAAGCGCAGGTACACGCCCATGAACAGCGCGACCGGGATCGTCGCCGCGACGGTGAAGGTGCCCCAGGGCGAGTGCGCCAGCGCCTTCACCACGATCAGCGCCAGCACCGCCAGGATGATGATCATGATCATGAACGCGCCGAACAGCGCGATGACGCCGGGCACCGTGCCCATCTCCTGCTTGACGAGGTCGCCCAGCGAGCGGCCGTCGCGGCGCGTGGAGATGAACAGCACGATGAAGTCCTGCACCGCGCCGGCGAAGATCACGCCGGCCAGGATCCACAGCAGGCCCGGCAGGTAACCCATCTGCGCCGCGAGCACGGGGCCGACCAGCGGGCCCGCGCCGGCGATGGCGGCGAAGTGGTGGCCGTACAGGACGTACTTGTGGGTCGGGACGAAGTCCAGCCCGTCGTTGTACTTCCAGGCGGGCGTCTGGCGGGTCGGGTCCAGGCCCAGGACCTTGGTCGCCAGGAAGAGGCTGTAGTAGCGGTAGCCGATGAGGTACACGCAGATCGCGGCGACGACGACCCACAGGGCGCTCACCGCTTCTCCGTTGGCGAGCGCCACGGTGGCCAGGGCGAACGCCCCGAGGATGGCCACGCCCGCCCAGGCGAGGTGGCGACTCAAGTTCGACATCGATGTCTCCTTATTGGGCGCGCACCGACGGACGAGTGGGACCTGGCACGCGAGCTCTGTTTGCCGCGGCAGTTTCCATGCCCGTGCGCTTCCCCACATCCGTCGAGCGGACTAGTCCACCGGCGTAGGAGCGCTTAAGTGGAAACCCTCGGCGGCGCGGCGATCGCCCCTCGGGGCGAGGCCCGCGCAGCCCGTCAGACCTCGTCGCGATGCGGGCCGCGGGCGTGCTCGACCGCGTAGCGGATCAGCTCGGCCTGGCCCTCGAGCTCGAGCTTGCGCTTGATGTTCTGGCGGTGCGTCTCGACGGTCCTCACGGAGAGGTCGAGCGCCTTGGCGATCTGCTTGCTCGATTCGCCGCGGCCGAGCGCGGAGAGGATTTCGCTCTCGCGCGGCGAGAGGATGGGCCGCGGCTGCTGGCTGCGGAACATCCGCTTGGATACGCCCGGGCTGAGGAAGGTGCCGCCCGCCGCCACGGCGTCGATGGCGGCGACGATCTCGCCGGCCGGCGCGTCCTTGAGCACGTAGCCGCGGGCGCCGGCCTGCAGCGCGCGCTGCACGTACTCGGGGTTGTCGTACATGCTGTACATCAGCACGCGCAGCTCGGGCGCGCGCTCCAGCATGGTCTGCGCCAGCTGGATGCCGTTGTGCCCCTTCAGGCCGACGTCCAGCAGCACGACCTCGGGCTGCGTGGCGATGAGCATCATCATGGCCTCCTCCGCGTTGCCGGCCTCGCCGACGACGAGGTAGCGCGGCTCGCCCTGCAGCCGCGAGCGCACGCCCTCGCGCACCAGCGGATGGTCGTCGACCAGCAGGAGGCGCACGGGCGTGGCCGTGCCGGGGGCGGAGAGGCGCTCGGGGCTCATGGGGCGGGATTGTCGCGCGCCAGACGCCGGATCGCCGCGGCGCTCACCAGCGCCTCGATCTGGGTGCCGTGTCCCGGGCTGGTCTGCAGGTCCAGCGCGCCGCCGACCGAGGCCATGCGCTCGCGCATGTTGCGCAGGCCGATGCCCAGCCGGGGATCGGCGCGCTCGGCCGCCTCGGGGTCGAAGCCGTCCCCGTCGTCGAGCACCCGCAGCAGGACGCCGCCGGGCTCGCCGCGCGGATCCTCGGGCGCGAACTCGAGCGCCATCTCGACCCGCGCCGCGCCCGCATGCTTGGCCACGTTCGTCAGCGCCTCCTGCGCGACCCGGAACAGCACCGTGTTGAGCAGCTCCGGCAATTCGCGCGGCTCGCCGGACACGCGCATCGAGACCGGCACCGCGCCGCCCTCGTCGAATTCGCGCGCCAGGTGTTCGAGCGCGGCCGGCAGGCCGAGTGTGTCCAGCAGCGCCGGCCGCAGCCGGTGCGAGAGGCCGCGGACCTCGGTCAGGCTGGCATTCAGGCGCTCCAGCGCGCGGGGCAGCAGCGCGGTCGAGCCGGCCTGCTGCGCCGATTCGATCAGCAGCTTGGTCGACACCAGCGTCTGGCTGACGCCGTCGTGCAGCTCGCGCGAGAGGTGGGCCCGCTCTTCCTCCTGCGAGCGCACCACCTCGTGCGCCAGCGCTCGCAGCTTGGCCTCGGACTGGCGGTGCTCGCTGAGGTTGAGCGCCAGCGCGCAGGCGCTGATCAGCGCGACGCCGAAGAGCGCGATCGCCGCGATGCCCCACATCGTGCGGGCGATGTTGGCCTGCGCCTCCCGGTCGAGCTGCTCCAGCGTCGCGCGGATGCCGTCCAGGTAGAGCCCCGTGCCCAGCATCCAGTTCCAGCGCTCCATCGCCACGACGTAACCGAGCTTGGGCGCGCGCTCGCCGCTGGACGGCTTGCGCCATTCGTAGTCGACATAACCGCCGCCGGCCTTGGCCTGCGCGACCAGCTGCTGGATGGTCGGCCGCCCCTGCGCGTCGCGCAGACCCCAGAGGTTGCGCCCGACCAGTTCCGGTTGCCGCGAATGCATCAGCACCCGGCCCTGCAGGTCATAGACGAAGAAGTAGCCGTCCTCGCCGTAGTCCAGCGCGGACAGCAGCCGCAGCGCCTCGCGCTTGTCGCGCTCGACGTCGGCGTCGCTGGTCCGGGCGGCCAGCGCGGGCGAGCGCTCGTATAGCGGCTGCAGCGTGCTGACGGCCAGCTCGACGTAATGGCGCAGCTCGTCGCGGCGCGCGTCCATGTAGGCGCGCTGCACGGCGGCGTGCTCGCGCTGGAGCAGCTCGCGCTCCTGCTGGCGTACCGCCACCGCGATCAGCAGCAGCGAGGCGACCAGCGGCAGCAGCGCCAGCAGCAGGATCTTCAGGCGGAGTCTCATCGGGTCCTCTTCGGGCCCGCACTGTAGCCGCACGGCGCGCCCGTGGCGGACGCTACAGTTGCGGGTTTCGCGCCCGCGCCTTCCCTACCCGCAGCAGCCATGGCCACCAAGTCCCCGTCCTCGTCGAACAACCGCCTGATCCAGTGGCTGGCCATCGCCCTGCTGGTGATCGTGGCCGATCAGTTCACCAAGGTGCTGATCCTGCACAGCTTCCAGTACGGGGACAGCCACTACGTCCTGCCCTTCTTCAACCTGGTGCGGGTCCACAACACCGGCGCGGCCTTCAGCTTCCTGGCCGGCGCCTCGGGCTGGCAGCGCTGGTTCTTCGTCGGCCTGGGCGTGGCCGCCGCGGTCTTCATCATCTGGATGCTGCGCCGCCACGGCCACCAGACCCAGTTCGCCTGGGCCCTCAGCCTGATCCTGGGCGGCGCGGTGGGCAACATCGTCGACCGGCTGCTGCACGGCTACGTCGTCGACTTCATCCAGCTGCACTGGGCCGGCTGGTACTACCCGTCGTTCAACATCGCCGACAGCGCCATCACCATCGGCGCCGTCCTGCTGATCTGGGACGAGCTGCGCCGCGTCAAGCGCGGCTGATCCGCGCCCTGCCCCCTCCACCCCAGGGTTCCTCCGGAGAAACGAGGCTGGCGTTCCGGCGCCCGCCTGCGTAGCCTTGTCGACATCGAGGGCCGCGTCACGCATGCGCGGCTCGGAGGGATTCCACCGGGCGACATCGGCCCGCCATCCGGCGAGCGCCGCGGCAATGCGCGCGCGACGCGACGGCGGGCGCTCTTCACGCACTGGCGCGGGGCCGCGCACGGCCGCGCGGGGGACGTGACGAAGTGGACATCGCGACCATGGACAGGACACGGCCGGCGGCGACAATCCGCTGCGACCAAACGTAACCAGAACAGGGCCTCGCCCCCATGCTCGACTTCTCCTGCCTGACCCACTATGACTGGCTCGATGTGCCCATGTGGGTCTACGACCAGGAGCGTCAGCGCAACCTGTGGGCCAACGCCGCGGCGCTGGCCTTCTGGCGGGCGGACAACGCCGAGGAGTTCCTGTCCCGCGACCTCAGCGACATGAGCCCCTCGGTGGCCGAGCGGCTGGCCGTGACCGCCGCCGACCACACGCAGGGCAAGCTCGTGCGCGAGCAGTGGACGCTCTACCCCAAGGGCCAGCCCACCACGGTGATGCTGGTCTCCCGCGGCATCCGCACGCCCGACAAGCGCCAGGTGATGCTGTTCGCCGCCGATTCGCTGGTGAGCGGCGTCGACAAGAGCCTGCTGCGCGGGGTCGAGGCGCTGCAGCACACCTCGGTGCGCATCGCCGTGTTCTCGCTACGCGACGGCAGCGTGCTGATGCGCAACCCCGCCGCGGCGATGTGCTTCAACGGCCTGCGCAAGACCATCGGCGCGACCGACTTCAGCGCCATCTTCCCGGAGCCCGACCTGGCGCGCCGCATCATGGCCCAGGTGCGTGGCGGCCAGACCTTCGGCGCCGAGCTCGAGATCAACACCGCCAATGGCCGGCGCTGGCATGCCGTCGACGCGCGACCGATGCGCGATCCCGTCAGCGGCGAGGTGGTGCTGCAACTCAACGCCCGCGACATCGGCGACTTCAAGGCGACGCAGGCGCAGCTCGAGGCCGCGCGCGAGGCCGCCGAGGCCGCCAGCCAGGCCAAGAGCTCCTTCCTGGCCAACATGAGCCACGAGATCCGCACGCCCATGAATGGCGTGCTGGGCCTGACCGAGCTGGTGCTGCAGACCGAGCTCAACGAGCGCCAGCGCAAGTTCATCGAGCTCGCGCACAGCTCGGCCAAGGGCCTGATGGTCATCATCAACGACCTGCTGGACATCGCGAAGATCGAGGCCGGCCGCGTGATCATCGACCAGGCCCCGTTCAGCCTGCACGACTGCCTGCGCGAGGCGCTGCATCCGCTGCTGCTGCAGGCGCACGAGAAGGGCCTGCAACTGCATGCGCGCGTGCAGCCCGGCGTGCCGCAGCACCTGCTGGGCGACGCGCTGCGGCTGCGTCAGATCCTGGTGAACCTGGTCGGCAACGCGCTCAAGTTCACCGAGCGCGGCGAGGTCCGCGTCGACATCCAGCGCATCGACGCCGACGAGCCGCTCCATGCCGGCCCGCTGCGGCTGCGCATCGCGGTGCATGACACCGGCATCGGCATGACGCGCGAGCAGATCGCGCAGATCTTCAGCCCGTTCACGCAGGCCGACGGCAGCATCACCCGCCGCTACGGCGGCACCGGCCTGGGCCTGACCATCGTCAAGCGCCTGGTCGAGCTGATGGGCGGCGAGGTGCAGGTGGAAAGCCAACCCGGCGCCGGCTCCTGCTTCAGCTTCGAGGTCAAGGTCTCGCAGCCGCTGGTGCTGGACGAGGTGCTGCGCACCGAAACCGTGGACGTCGATGTCCACGAGACGACCGCGGGGGCGCTCGACGACGAGACCGCCACCGACTTCGGCGCGGACACTGTGCCGGCGGGGCTCGACGAACTGCCGCCGCCGCGCCGCGTCGTCACCGACGCGGGCGGTCCGCAGGCGCTCGCGGACACGCGCCGGGCCACGCTGACACCGGCGCGAACCGACGCGCGGGACGAGCGCAGCGCCAACGAGGCGCTGCTCGACGCGGAGACGGTGGCCGCCGACCTCGACGGCCCGATCACCGCGTCCGGTTCAAACCAGCAGCACGCCTGAGCCGGTGGTCGTGCGGGCCTCCAGCTCGCGATGGGCGCGCTGGACTTCGTCGAACGGATAACGCTGCTCGACCTCGATCCGCACCGCGCCGCGCTCGACCGCGGCGAACAGGTCGCCGGCGATCTCCTGCGTGGTCTCGAGCGAATCGAGGTGCACGAACAGCGAGGGCCGCGTGAGGTACAGCGCCTTGGCCGACAGCGCGCCCAGCGCCACCGGCGGGACCACGCCCGAGGCATTGCCGAAGCTCACCATCAGCCCGAACGGCCGCAGGCTGGCCAGCGAGCCTTCCCAGGTCGAGGCGCCGACCGAGTCGTAGACCACCTTCACGCCGCGGCCGCCGGTGATCTCCTTGACCCGCTCGGCGAAGTTCTCGGTCGCGTAGTTGATCGCGAACTCGGCGCCATGGTCGAGCGCCAGGCGGCACTTGGCGTCGCTGCCGGCGGTGGCGATCAGCCGCAGCCCCAGCGCCTTGGCCCATTGGCACGCGATCAGCCCGACGCCGCCCGCCGCCGCGTGGAAGAGCACGTGGTCGCCCGGCTGCAGCCCGCCCTGGGGCAGCGTGCGGCGCAGCAGGTATTGCACCGTCATGCCCTTGAGCATCATCGCGGCGCCCTGCTCGAAGCTCAGGAAGTCCGGCAGCTTCACGACGCAGCGGGCCGGCATCACGCGCGCGGTCGCGTAGGCGCCGATGGGCTGGCTCGCATACGCGGCGCGGTCGCCGGGGCGCAGGTGGGTGACGCCCTCGCCCACCGCCTCGACGATGCCGGCGCCTTCCATGCCCAGGCCGCTGGGCAGGGGCAGCGGATAGACGCCGCTGCGGTGGTAGATGTCGATGTAGTTCAAGCCGCAGGCCGCGTGGCGGATGCGGATCTCGCCCGGGCCGGGGTCGCCGACCTGGACCGGCTCGATCGTCAGGACTTCCGGTCCTCCAGCTTGCGAGATGCGCACGGCTCTGTCGCTCATCGGGGTTCTCCTCATGGGGGGATGTCGCTCGCGCGTCGCCCGACGCGTCGATTGCGGCTATCGTGCCAGCCTCCCGACCGACGCGCATCGCCGCGATGAGCTTGACCCCACGCCTGGCCCTGATGCTGACCCTGCCCCCGCTGCTGTGGGCCGGCAACGCCGTGGTCGGGCGCTCGGTCGGCCCGCTGGTGCCGCCGCTGCTGCTCAACGCGATGCGCTGGACGCTGGCCTTCGCGCTGCTGCTGCTGATCGCCCGCCCGGCGCGCGCGCTGCTGCAAGACCTGGCCCCGCTGCGGGCCCGCTGGGGCTACTTCGCGCTGACCGGGCTGCTGGGCATGGGCTGCTACAACGCGCTGCAGTACCAGGCGCTGCACAGCTCCACCGCGCTCAACGTGACGCTGATCGCCGCCAGCCTGCCGGTGTGGATGCTGGCGGTGGGCGCGCTGCTCTATCGCGTCTGGCCGACGCGCCGCCAGCTCGCCGGGGCGCTGCTGTCGCTCGGCGGCGTCGCGCTGGTGATCTCGCGCGGACACCTGGAACGCCTGGCACAGGTGCAGTTCGTGCGGGGCGACCTGCTGATGCTGCTGGCCGTGCTGACCTGGGCCTTCTACAGCTGGCTGCTGGCGCGGCCGCCCGCCCACATGCAGGGCGAGCGCCGGCCCGACTGGGACTGGTCCGCGCTGCTGATGGCGCAGATGCTGTTCGGGCTGGTCTTCAGCTGGGCCTCGGCCGGCGCGGAGCAGGCCATCGGCGTGCCCCCGGTGCGCTGGGGCTGGCCGATGGCGGCGGCGCTGGTCTACGTGGCGGTCGCCGTCGTTGATCGCCTACCGCTGCTGGGGGCTGGGCGTCGCCCAGGCGGGGCCGACGCTGGCCGCCTTCTTCGGCAACCTGACACCGGTGTTCGCGGCGCTGATGTCGGCAGCGCTGCTGGGCGAATGGCCGGCCTGGTTCCACGGCGCGGCCTTCGCGCTGATCGCGGCGGGCATCGTGGTGTCCTCGGGCCGGCGCTGAAGTCGGAAGCCGCTCGCGGCGTCACGGCGCCAGCGGCACCCACACGCCGTTGAGGACCAGACCGCGCGGCGCCGTCCGGACCGGTTCACGGGGCACCGCGCTCACGTCCCGCGCTTCGACGTCGACGACGTCCCGCTCCGCTCGCCCCATCAGGCGCGTCGACCTGCCGACCGCATCGCCGGCACCGACGCGCGCGCGGCGCTCGACGCGCTCCAAACGCACGACGCGTTCGACACGCTCGACGCGTTCGACGCATTCAATGCGCTCGACGATCTCGATCCGGTCGCGGGGCATGGGGACGATCCGACGCCGAAAGGCGGGGTGGTGACGACCGGCCCATTCTTCGGCGCCGACCGGATCGGTTCCATCCCCTTCATGCGCCAAATGCGCGATCTACCCACCTCTCTAGGTGGGCGACTAGCAATGGCTTGCTAGTCCACCACGCGATACGCGGCCCCCCGCTCCAGACGGGGCCGAATCACTCCCGCTTCAAAAGGTGCCCGGATAGGCACCCCCGTCCAGCAGGATGTTCTGCCCGGTCAGGTAGCCGGCGTGGGCCGAGCACATCAGCGCGCAGATCGCGCCGAACTCCGCGGCGCTGCCGAAGCGCTGGGCCGGGATCGCGCCCATGCGCTTGGCGCGCACGTCGTCGATCGGCTGTCCGGACTTCTGCGCGCCGGCGGCCAGGGTCTTCTGCAGGCGTTCGGTATCGAAGGCGCCCGGCAGCAGGTTGTTGATCGTGACGTTGCGGCCGGCGATGCGCGGCTGGCGCGCGATGCCCGCGACGAAGCCGGTCAGGCCGGAGCGGGCGCCGTTGGACAGCCCCAGCACGTCGATCGGCGCCTTCACCGCGCCGGAGGTGATGTTGACGATGCGGCCG
>NZ_VOSR01000205.1:0-3039 GCF_007997345.1 Mitsuaria sp. TWR114 | reverse complement strand
CCGCGGCCTTCGTCGCCGCGGTGATCGTCTCCTTCCTGGTCAAGCTCTGGCTGTCCTCGCGCCAGATGCGCCACGTCGCGCGCCACCGCGGCGCGGTACCGGCCGCCTTCGTCGGCACCGTGCCGCTGTCCGCGCACCAGAAGGCCGCCGACTACACCGTCGCGCGCGGCCGCTTCGGCACGCTGCACCTGGCCTGGGACACCGCGCTGCTGATCGGCTGGACGCTGCTGGGCGGCCTGGACCTGCTCAACCAGTGGGCCCTGTCCTGGCGCCAGGAACTGGGCCCGATGGGCTACCAGCTGGCGCTGCTGGCGGTCTTCGGGCTGCTGTCCGGGCTGCTCGACCTGCCCTGGTCGCTCTACAACACCTTCCGGCTGGAGGAACGCTTCGGCTTCAACCGCACGACGCTGCGGCTGTTCATCGTCGACGGGCTCAAGGGCCTGGCGGTGGGCGCGCTGCTCGGGCTGCCGATCGCGGCGCTGATCCTGTGGCTGATGGCGCAGGCGGGCAGCCTGTGGTGGCTATGGGCCTGGGGCGCCTGGATGGGCTTCAACCTGCTGATGCTGGTGATCTATCCCACCGTCATCGCGCCGCTGTTCAACAAGTTCCAGCCGCTGGAGGACGCCGCGCTGCGCGAGCGCGTCCAGACGCTGATGCAGCGCTGCGGCTTCGCGGCCAAGGGACTGTTCGTGATGGACGGCAGCCGGCGCTCGGCGCACGGCAACGCCTACTTCACCGGCCTGGGCGCCGCCAAGCGGGTGGTGTTCTTCGACACCCTGCTCGAGCGGCTCGATCCGCCCGAGGTCGAGGCGGTGCTCGCGCACGAGCTGGGCCACTTCAAGCGCCGCCACGTGCCGCAACGCATGGCGCTGATGTTCGCGCTCAGCCTGGCCGGCTTCGCGCTGCTGGGCTGGCTCAGCACGCAGGCGGGCTTCTACCTCGGCCTGGGCGTGCGTCCCAGCCTGGACGCGCCCAACGACGCGCTCGCGCTGCTCCTGATCATGCTGGCGCTGCCGCCGTTCACCTTCTTCCTGACGCCGCTGATGTCGCTGTGGTCGCGGCGGCATGAGTTCGAGGCCGACGCCTATGCCTGCGCCCAGGCCAGCGGCGCCGACCTGTCGCAGGCGCTGCTCAAGCTGCACGAGGACAACGCCGGCACGCTGACGCCGGACCCGCTGTTCGCGCGCTTCTACTACTCGCATCCGCCGGCCAGCGAGCGGCTGGCGGCGATCGCGTCGCTGTCGGGCGCACCGGCCGCGCCGGCGGGACAGGTCGCATGAGCAAGGCGCCGCAGACCGGGCTGGTGGTGCGCGGGCACGGCCGCCATTACGTCGTCGAGGACCAGGACGGGCAGCGCATCCACTGCCTGACCCGCGGCAAGAAGAGCGATTGCGTCGTTGGCGACCGCGTGCGCTGGATGCGCAGCAGCGAGCACGAGGGCGTGATCGAGAAGGTCGAGCCGCGGCGCAACCTGCTGTTCCGCCAGGACGAGTGGAAGACCAAGAGCTTCGCCGCCAACCTGGACCGGCTGCTGATCCTGGTGGCGGTCGAGCCACAGTTCTCCGAATCGCAGCTCACGCGCGCGCTGATCGCGGCGCAGAGCGCCGGCATCGCCGCCGACATCGTGCTCAACAAGACCGACCTGCCCGGCGCCCAGGCCGCGCGCGAGCGGCTCGCGCCGTACAAGGCCATGGGCCAGCGGGTGCTGGAGCTCAGCCTGAAGGGCCGCCCGGACGAGTCGCGCGAGGGGCTGCTGCCGCTGCTGCACGGCCAGGCGACGCTGGTGCTGGGGCCCAGCGGCACCGGCAAGAGCACGCTGATCAACCTGCTGGTGCCCGATGCGCAGGCGCAGGTGGGCGAGATCTCGCAGGCGCTGAATTCGGGTCGCCACACGACGACCACGACGCAGTGGTACTGGATGGACGCGGGGCGCGAGGACGCGCTGATCGATTCACCGGGCTTCCAGGAATTCGGCCTGCGCCAGATCGCCGCGCCGGACCTGGCGAGCTACATGCCCGATTTCAAGCCCTATCTGGGCGAGTGCCGCTTCCACAACTGCAGCCATCGGCATGAGCCCGGCTGCGCGGTGCTGACGGCGGTCGAGGCGGGAGCGATCAGCCCCTCGCGTTACCGCATCTACGACGAGCTCTGGGACGAGCTCAGCGCGCCGCCCAAGTATTGAGCGCTGCGGCGATGGTCAGCGCTCCAGGCGCGGATCGCTGTGGGGCACTTCGCGGACCTCGGCGTCGATGACCTCGCCCTGCGGCGCGCGGCCGGTGCCCGCCATGCCCCCGGGCATCCCGCCGGGGAACGGTCCGCGTCCACCGCGGAACGCCTGCGCGCGGAACTGCGCCGCGCGCTGGAACGCCGCCGTGTGCAGCGTCGGTCGGCGCCGCGGATCAGGCTCCACAGCAGCACCCCGCCGAAAATCACCAGTCCGGCGGCCAGCACCACCAGGAAGAGCACCAGGGAGGCCACGCCAGCACGAGGCGGGCGGCGATCGAGAAAAGCGTGGAGAGAGCGTTCATCGGTCGTTCAGTTCGGGGCGGTCGGGCCCGGATTCAAGCCCGGATTCAAGGCCCGGACGCGGGCGGTCAGCCGCGGCCAATGTAGGGCATCTTGGTCGCCATCACCGTCAGGAAAGGCACGTTGGCCGACAGCGGCAATCCCGCCATGTACAGCACGGCGCTGGCGGCATGGCCGACATCCATCACCGGCTCCACCATCGTGCCGCCATGCGCCTGCGGCACGCCCTGCTTGAAGCGCTCGGTCAGGTCGGTCTCGGCATTGCCGATGTCGATCTGGCCGGCCGCGATGTCATGCCGGCGGCCGTCCAGCGCCAGCGTCTTGGTCAGGCCGGTGATCGCATGCTTGGTCGAGGTGTAGGCGATCGAGCCCGGCCGCGGCGCATGCGCCGAGATCGACCCGTTGTTGACGATGCGCCCGCCGCGGGGCGACTGCCGCTTCATCAGGCCGAAGGCCGCGCGGGCGCAGAGGAAGCTGCCGGTCAGGTTGACGTCGACGACGGCCGCCAGGTCT
>NZ_VOSR01000204.1:0-13604 GCF_007997345.1 Mitsuaria sp. TWR114 | reverse complement strand
CAGAGGCGTTGGCGCGCGCGTCGAAGAATTCCTGGGGTAGCGGCCTGGGTGAGGGCAGCGGCCTCCCGCAGTCCTTCACCCCAGCGTTTCCCCACCGGAGGGAGATGGCCGCGAGTCAGCCGGAGCCCCAACCACCGCCGCTTGATACGCCGCGACGAACTCCGGCGGCATGCGCCGGGGCCGACCGGCGGAGATGTCGATGCACACCAGCTCCCAGCGGCCGCGCATCAGCGTCTGCCCATCGCTCACGCGACGCAGTTGGAATCGACGCTCCATCGCCAGCCTGCCGTCGCCGCCGGTGAGCCAGGTGCCCAGCACCAGCGCCTCGCCCTCGAAGGACGGCAGCAGGTAGTCGTAGCCGCCGTGGCGGATCGCCATCGCCCGGTCCAGCCGCCGGTAGTCCTCGATGTCCAGCCCCAGCGCCACCGAATGCGACCACCCCACCTGCTCGCACCACCGCACATACACCGCGTTGTTGGTGTGGTTCAGGCCGTCGATGTCCTCGGGCCGCGGGCTCACCGACAGGCAGTGCGGGGACGGGTAGTCCCATCCGGTAGCGAGCGCATCGGGGCTCGGACTCACGCTGGCGAGGAGGCTTGAAGAGGTCGCGGTCATCGCGGGGAACTTCCCGGAAATCATCGAAATCCGACACGCGTGGTCGGGGTGCGTCAGCTTAGCCGCGCGGATTGGGCAGAATGCCGCCCTTTTCCGGCGACGTCCGTCGCCTGCGCGACCTGCGCCCGTGCGGCCCACCGAACGGGCCGCCCGCCTGTCGCGCCCCTTCGCCCTGTCCTGCTCCGCTCCCCGCTGCTGCCGTCGTCCCATGGAAAACATCATCGTCACCGAAGAACTCAAGGCCTACATCGATCCCCTCACCGAGGACGAGTACGCCGCGCTCGAGCGCAGCATCCTGGCCGAGGGCTGCCGCGATGCGCTGGTGCTGTGGGGCGACATCCTCGTCGACGGCCACAACCGCCACAGCATCTGCACCAAGCACGGCCTCCCCTTCCAGACGGTGCAGAACACGCGCTTCAAGTCGATGGAAGACGTGCACCTGTGGATGATCGACCAGCACCTGGGCCGCCGCAGCGTCTCCGACTTCCAGCGCGGCGTGCTCGCGCTGCGCAAGAAGGAGATCATGGAAGCGCGCCGCCTGGCCGTGCTCAGCGATCCCAGCCCCGAGGCCTCCGCCACCGAGACCGAAGCGCCCGCCAGCGCCATCGGCGCGCCGGTCCCCGACGCGCCGCCGCTCAAGAGCCGCGAGGCCATCGCCCGCGCCGCGCGCATCAGCAGCGCCACGGTGACGCAGATCGAGAAGATCCAGAAGGCGGCCGCGCCGGAGCTCGTCGCCGCCGTGCGCTCGGGCGAGGTCTCCATCAGCGCCGCCGCCGTCATCGCCGACCTGCGCCGAGGAGCAGGCCGCCGCCGCGGCGGGCGGCAAGAAGGAACTGCGTCAGGCCGCCAAGCGCGTGCGTGAATCGAAGGTCGGCAAGAAGGCCGCCGGCGACGCCGTCGCGGAAGTGGCCGTCGCGCTGCTGGACGTGCCGACCAACGCGGACGGGGAGCTCGAGGCCGATCCCGCCGTCGCGCTGCTGCGCGCCCAGGTCAGCGCGCTCCAGGACGAGAACGTGAAGCTGCGCGCGCAGGTCGCCGAGCTGCAGGCGCAGCTCGCCGCCGCGAAGCAGGAATCCGCGGATCCGTCGCCGTTCTGACGCGCCCGTGGCGCGATCCTGAAGCGCCCCTGAAGCGGCTCAGAAGCCGGTGATCGGACCCGAGGGTTCGCGCTCGGGCCGCTTGGCGTCGACCTCTTCCGAGTACGGCACAGGGTCCTGGACCCCGGCCGCGCCTCGCGGCGGTTCATGACGGTCGCGTAGATGACCACGATCGCCACGTAGACGATCAGCGCCCCCTGCGACCCGACCCAGAAGCTGAACGGCCAGCCGAAGAAGTCGAAGCTCAAGGCCCGGGCGAAGTAGGCCACGCCGAAGGTCACCAGCGCCCACACCAGCAGCAGCATGAGCGTCAAGCGCCAGTTGCCGCGCCGCACGCGCCGACGCCGGGCGCGGAACGCACCGGAGGGGGAACCCGCATCGGGGACAGGGGGATGGGGAAGCATTCCGCCATCTTAGGGAGGCCTCCTGCTTCAGCATGAGAAAATACCCGGCTTCGGGCCCCCTGTCGGGGGCTCTTTCACTCGAACGAATCATGGACATCGAGCAAATCAATGCGATCGGCACCACGCTGGCCGATCTGCAAGCGCGGACCGCCGCGCTAAGGGGGTACCTTTGACTACGACCGCAAAGCGCTGCGGTTGAATGAAGTCAACGCCGCCCTGGAGAACCCCAACGTCTGGAACGAACCCAAGCGGGCCCAGGAACTCGGCAAGGAAAAGCGCGCCCTCGACAAGGTCGTCGAAACCATCAATCACCTGACGTCGAATCTCTCCGACAACCTCGAGCTGTTCGAGATGTCCAAGGACGACAACGACGTCACCGGCCTGCAGACCATCGAAGCGGAATCCGCCAAGCTGACCGAGTTGGTCGAGGAACTCGAGTTCCGCCGGATGTTCAACAACCCGGCCGACCCCAGCAACTGCTTCATCGACATCCAGGCCGGCGCCGGCGGCACCGAGGCCTGTGACTGGGCCGGCATGCTGCTGCGCCAATACCTGAAGTACTGCGAGCGCAAGGGCTTCAAGGCCGAGGTCGAGGAAGAAACCCCCGACGAGATCGCCGGCATCAAGAGCGCCACCATCAAGGTGGAAGGCGAGTACGCCTTCGGCCTGCTGCGCACCGAGTCCGGCGTGCACCGCCTGGTGCGCAAGAGCCCGTTCGACTCCTCCGGCGGCCGCCATACCAGCTTCGCCTCGCTGTTCGTCTATCCCGAGATCGATGACTCGATCGAGATCGACATCAACCCGGCGGACGTGCGCACCGACACCTACCGCGCTTCGGGCGCGGGCGGCCAGCACATCAACAAGACCGACTCGGCGGTGCGCCTGACCCACATCCCGACCGGCATCGTGGTGCAGTGCCAGGACAGCCGCAGCCAGCACAGCAACCGCGACGTCGCCTGGCGCCGCCTGCGCTCGCGCCTGTACGACCACGAGATGAAGAAGCGCATGGCCGAACAGCAGAAGCTCGAGGACAGCAAGACCGACGTGGGCTGGGGCCACCAGATCCGCTCGTACGTGCTGGACCAGAGCCGCATCAAGGACCTGCGCACCAACGTCGAGATCTCCAACACCCAGAAAGTGCTGGATGGCGACCTCGACGCATTCATCACCGCCTCGCTGAAGCAAGGCGTTTAAGAGCAACACGAGACAACAGCCCCGGCGCACGACCCTTGAGCCCGGGGCTTCTTCATTCCTACAAGGAAGCCCGCCATGCGTGAAGGCACCGCCACCCTGATCCGCCGCGCCGACTACGTCGCGCCGATCTTCTGGATCCGCACCGTCGACCTGTGCTTCGACCTCGACCCGGCCAAGACGCTGGTCGCCAGCAAGATGCGCCTGGAACGCAACGCCGAGGTGCCGCACGGCCCGCTGCGCCTGCATGGTGAGGAACTCAACCTGCTGCGCGTGCTGATCGACGGCGAGAGCGTGTCCTTCCGCCAGGAAGGCCATGAGCTGATCATCGACAACGTGCCCGACGCGGACTTCACGCTGGAGATCCGCAACACCTGCGCGCCGGAGAAGAACACCGCGCTGTCGGGCCTGTACACCTCGGGCGGCAGCTTCTTCACGCAGTGCGAGGCCGAGGGCTTCCGCCGCATCACCTACTTCCTGGACCGCCCCGACGTGATGGCGGTCTACACGGTCACCCTCCGCGCCGACAAGGCCCGGTACCCGGTGCTGCTGTCCAACGGCAACCTGGTCGAGACGGCCTCGCTCGACAACGGCCGCCACCTGGCCAAGTGGCATGACCCCTTCCCCAAGCCCAGCTACCTCTTCGCGCTGGTGGCCGGCGACCTGGTCGCGCGCGAGCAGCGCATCCGCACCCGCGGCGGCAAGGACCACCTGCTGCAGGTCTACGTCCGCCAGGGCGACCTGGAGAAGACCGAACACGCGATGAACTCGCTGATCGCCTCGGTCGTGTGGGACGAGGCCCGCTTCAAGCTGCCGCTGGATCTGGAGCGCTTCATGGTCGTCGGCGTGTCCGACTTCAACATGGGCGCGATGGAGAACAAGGGCCTGAACATCTTCAACACCGCGGCGCTGCTGGCCTCACCGGCCACAGCAACCGACGCGGACTTCGCCCGCATCGAGTCCATCGTCGCGCACGAGTACTTCCACAACTGGACCGGCAACCGCGTCACCTGCCGCGACTGGTTCCAGCTGTCGCTCAAGGAAGGCCTGACCGTCTTCCGCGACCAGGAGTTCAGCCAGGACATGGCCGCCACGCCGAGCGCGCGCGCGGTCTGCCGCATCGAGGACGTGCGCGCGCTGCGCGCCCGCCAGTTCCCCGAGGACGCCGGCGCGATGGCGCACCCGGTGCGCCCCGACGAGTACGTCGAGATCAACAACTTCTACACCGCCACCGTCTACGAGAAGGGCTCGGAGGTGGTGCGCATGTACCAGACGCTGGTCGGCCGCGACGGTTTCGCCAAGGGCATGGCGCTGTACTTCGAGCGCCATGACGGCCAGGCCGTGACCTGCGACGACTTCGCGCAGGCGATCGCGGACGCGAATCCGGGCTCGGCGCTGTCCAGCCGCCTGGACGCGTTCAAGCGCTGGTACTCGCAGGCCGGCACGCCGCGCCTGCGCGCGCGCGGCGCCTACGACGCGGCCGCCCAGACCTTCACGCTGACGCTGCAGCAGTCCACGCCCGCGACCCCGGGCCAGGACGGCAAGCTGCCGCAGGTGATCCCGGTCGCGCTGGGCCTGCTGGCCCGCGACGGCCAGTCGCTGCCGCTGATGCTGCAGGGCGAGGATGGCGCCGCGGGCTCGACCGAGACCGAACGCGTGCTGGTGCTGGACCAGGCCGAGCAGAGCTTCGTCTTCGTCAACGTGCCGTCCGAGCCGGTGCCCTCGCTGCTGCGCGGCTTCTCCGCGCCGGTGGTGCTGGACGACGGTCTGGGCGACGCCGAGCTGCTGGTCCTGCTGACCCACGACAGCGACGCCTTCAACCGCTGGGAAGCCAGCCAGCGCCTGGCGCTGAACCGCATCCTGGGCGCCGTGCGCGCCGGCCAGCCGCTGGTGCTGGACGCGGCCTACCTGGACGCGATGCGCGCCGTGCTACGCCATCCGGAACTGGACCCGGCGTTCAAGGCGCTGGCGCTGCAGCTGCCCGACGAGGCCTACATCGCCGAGCAGCTCGACGTGGTCGACCCGCAGGCGGTGCATGCGGCCGTCGAGGCGGCGCAGGCGCAGCTGGCCTCGGCCCTGCAGGCCGACTGGGCCTGGGCCCATGACGCGCATCAGGTCACGGCCGGCTACAGCCCCGACCCGGTGCAGAGCGGCAAGCGCGCGCTGGTGAACCTGTCCCTGGCGATGCTGGTGCTCAACGCGACGCGCAGCGGCGACGGCGTCTGGCCGGGCCGCGCCTACCAGCGCTTCAAGGACGCCACCAACATGACGGACCGCATGGGCGCGCTGTCGGCGCTCGTGAACGCGCACGCCGAGCTGGCCGACAGCGCGCTCGCGCGCTTCCACGCCCAGTTCAAGGGCGAGGCGCTGGTCATCGACAAGTGGTTCGCGCTGCAAGGCCGCGCGGCCGAGCGCGACGGCAAGACCTTCGCGCGGGTGAAGCAGCTGATGAAGCATCCGGACTTCACGCTGAAGAATCCCAACCGCGCGCGCAGCCTGATCTTCTCGCTGGCGATGTTCAACCCGGCGGCGTTCCATCGCAAGGACGCGGCGGGTTATGTGTTCTGGGCCGACCAGGTGCTGGCGCTGGACGCGATCAACCCGCAGGTGGCGGGCCGCCTGGCCCGCGTCATGGACCGCTGGACCGCGCTGGCCGAGCCCTACCGCAGCGCGGCGCGCGAGGCGATTGCCCGCGTGGCGGCCAAGCCCGACCTGTCCAACGACGTGCGCGAGATCGTCCAGCGCGCGTTGGCGCTGGATCCGCGTCCGGCGCCAGCCGAGGCGGCCGCGCCGACGGAGGTCGCCGCGCAATCCTGATTCCGCGTGCGGAGCGGTCCGCGCGTCGGGCCGCTGCGCGCGCACGAGATTTGCAACCATCGGAGTCTTTTCATGAGTCAACGCGTCAGCCTGACCCAATACCTGGTCGAGCAGCAACGGGCGCACGGCCACATCCCCCAGCAGCTGCGGCTGCTGATCGAGGTGGTCGCGCGCGCCTGCAAGCGCATCGCCATCAGCGTCAACAAGGGCGCGCTCGGTGACGTGCTGGGCACGGCCGGGTCGGAGAACGTCCAGGGCGAGGTCCAGAAGAAGCTGGACATCATCGCCAACGAGGTGCTGATCGAGGCCAACGAGTGGGGCGGCCACCTGGCCGCGATGGCGTCCGAGGAGATGGACAGCATCTACCTCGTGCCCAACCGCTATCCGCAGGGCGAGTACCTGCTGATGTTCGATCCGCTGGACGGCTCCAGCAACATCGATGTGAACGTGTCGATCGGCACCATCTTCTCGGTGCTGAAGAAGCCCGAGGGCAGCAAGGGCGTCAGCGAGGACGACTTCCTGCAGCCTGGTTCCGCGCAGGCGGCGGCCGGCTACTGCGTGTATGGCCCGCAGACGACGCTGGTGCTGACGGTGGGCGACGGCGTGGCGATGTTCACGCTGGACCGCGAGCAGGGCTCGTGGGTGCTGACCGCCGACGACGTGAAGATCCCCGCGGACACCAAGGAATTCGCGATCAACATGTCCAACATGCGCCACTGGGACGAGCCGGTGAAGCGCTACATCGACGAATGCCTGGCCGGCACGACCGGTCCGCGCGGCAAGGACTTCAACATGCGCTGGATCGCCTCGATGGTGGCGGACGTGCATCGCATCCTGACGCGCGGCGGGATCTTCATGTACCCCTGGGACAAGCGCGAGCCCAACAAGGCCGGCAAGCTGCGCCTGATGTACGAGGCCAACCCGATGGCCTTCCTCGTCGAGCAGGCCGGCGGCGCGGCCACCAACGCCCGCCAGCGCATCCTGGACCTGACCCCGACCAAGCTCCACGAGCGCGTGTCGGTCGTGCTGGGCTCGAAGAACGAGGTCGAGCGTGTGACGCAATATCACCTGGAGGCCGAGAAGGCCAAGTGATCCGCACCTGATCCGGGGGCGGCCAGAAACGCCGGTCCCTGAGCGCAGGCGCCACGAGCGGGGCGGTCGAGAGACCGCCCCGCTTCATTTCAGAAGAAGGTCCGTACCCCGCCGGTGACGCGATAGCCGTCGTCCACGGTGTAGAGCAGCGGCCACTTGTCGAAGGTCGTGCAGGGATGGCCGATGCCGAAGGCGATCAGGTCGCCGACCCGCAGCGGCAAGGCGCCATCGCTCGCGTCGACGTAGGCGTGCTGGTCGTTGAGCTTGGAGACGGACCAGCCGGGCGGTGTCGCCTGCGGCGCCTCATGGACGCCCTGGCGATACCACCACAGCGGCTGCGGCAGGCAGGCGTCGTAGCTCAGGTCGCGGCGGCCGGCGGTGCAGATCGCGCGGCCCGGCTCGGGCACCGACTGCACGTAGGCCCAGACCTCGATCGCGTTGCGCAGGCCCGGTCCGTCGCCCCACAGCGCGCCCGCACGCTGCTTCATGCGGTCCTGCATGCGCTCGTACTGCAGGCTGTCGTGGCTGAGGTAGCAACCGCTGCGCAGCACCACGCGCAGGGCATGGCCGCTGCCGCCGGCCTCGACCGCCGCCAGCGTCTTCGCCGCCATGTCGAAGAACGCCGATCCGCCCGCCGTCAGCAGCACCTCACCCGGCGCGAACCAGCCTTCGGCGCAGCCCAGCCGGGTCAGCTCGGCCACCATCTCGATCATCGTCAGCGCGCCCAGTTCCACGCGCGCCGTCTCCGTGCCGCTGTGGACGCCTTCGAAGGCTTCCACGCCGCGCAGCGCGATCACCGGCGACGCATCGCGGATCAGGCGGGCGAGCGCCACGCCCTCCTGCGTCGAGCGCACGCCGGTGCGCCCGCCCGGCGTGCCGACCTCCAGCAGCACCTGCAGCGGCCGTTTCAGGCCGCGCTCGCGGGCCGCCCGGTGCAGCAGATCGAGTCCCGCCGCCGAGTCGACCAGCAGGTAGAAATCGAAGGCCGGATCGGCCTCGAGTTCACGCAGCACCAGTTCCAGGTCGGCCTTGCCCACCAGCTGATTGGCCAGGATCACCCGCGGCACGCCGAAGCGGCGATAAGTGCGGACGTGCGCCGCCGTCGCCGCCGTCATGCCCCAGGCGCCCTGATCGAACTGGCGCTGGAACAGCTGCGGCGCCATCGTCGTCTTGCCGTGTGGTGCCAGGCTCACGCCGGCGCGCGCGGTGAACTCGCGCATCCAGCGCGCGTTGTGGGCCAGCGCCGATTCCTTCAGCACCGCGGCCGGCAGCGGCAGGTCGCCGTCGAGCAGGGACAGCGCCAATCCGCCCAGCGCGCGCAGTGGAACGCCCTCGGCGGCGGCCGGCAGGCCCTTCAGGGTGCCGGGCAGCGGCTCGGCCTCCAGCGCGGTCAGGTGGAGCGTCACCGGCGGGCGGCCGGCCTGGTCGTCGTGGGGATGTGCGGTCATGGCGTGGGATGTTGCCACTGACGCGCGGGCACCTCGGCCGCGCGGCCGTCCGCCCCTGCGACCACCGGGTCGGCGACCGGGCGTTCAGCCGCGCGAGCGCATCCGGCGCCGCTGCCAGAACAGCCCGCCGGCAGCGGGGGCAGGCCTTGTCACGCCTGTGCCGCGCCCAAAGAAAAAGCCGCTTGGACATCCAAGCGGCTTTTCAGATTGGTGCCGGTGAAGAGAGTCGAACTCCCGACCTTCGCATTACGAATGCGCTGCTCTACCAACTGAGCTACACCGGCGCTGTCGCGAACAACAGAGTCAAAGAGTATAAGCGAGATTTTCGAGGTCGACAAGCGCTCGCCGCATCACTCCTCCTCGCCGGTGTGAGGCGTCATTCCTCGCCCAGATTCGCCTGCACCCGCTTCAGCAGCGCGGCGAGCTGGCCCTGCTCTTCGGCGCTCAAGCCCGCCAGGGCCTGCACCGAAACCCGCCGCGCCTGGCGCCGCAGCTCGCGCTGCACGGCCTGGCCGGACTCGCTCACGCGCAGCCGCACCTGGCGGCGGTCGACCTCGTCGGTCTCGGCTTCGAGCAGCCCCTTGTCCCGCAGCCCCTTGATCAGCCGGGCAAGCTGCGCCTTGTCCTTACCGCTGTGCTGCGCCAGGTCGCTCTGCGTCCCGCCCGGGTGGCGATCGAAGAAAAACAGCACCTTGCCCTCCATGTGCGTGAGGTCCTGCGGGCCGTCGCGCAGGAAGCGGTACTGCAGCGCGCGGTAGCGGTGCATCACCGAATGGATGAGCTCGAGCACGTCGTCGCCCTTGTCCCTGCGGCCAGTGGTGTTAGTTGACATTGTCAATCGATCCAACGCAAGATGGATGACATTGTCAATGAAATACCCAGGATCGGCAATGAAGCCTGACACCACCCACGCGCCCATCACCCCTGCCCCGCTGCCCGCCGACGCCGGCCGCGAGACGCCCACCAGCCGCGTCCAGCGCGTGCGCCATGAACTCAAGCGCCGAGAGCTCACGGTCCGGCGGGTCGACGACATCACGCCCAACTTCCGTCGCGTGACCTTGTCCGGCGAGTCGCTCGGCGACTTCGTCAGCGCCTCCTTCGACGATCACGTGAAGCTGTTCTTCGACGCCGCCTCGGCCGAGGGCCCGGTCATGCGGGACTACACCCCGCGCCGGTTCGATACCGCCGCGCGCGAGCTGGTCATCGAATTCGCCCAGCATGGCGACGGGCCCGCAGCCGCCTGGGCCGCGCAGGCGCAGCCGGGTCACACGCTGACGGTCGGCGGGCCGCGCGGCTCGTTCATCATCCCCACCGATTTCGCCTGGCATCTGCTGGCCGGCGATGAAACCGCCCTGCCCGCCGTCGCGCGCCGACTCGAGGAGCTGCCGGACGGCGCACGCGTCATCGTGCTGCTGAACGTGCCGGCCAGCGACCGCCGGGTCTTCGAGACCCGGGCCGCGCTGGACCTGCGCTGGGTCGACGGCGACGACGCGCTGCTGGCCGCGGCCCGGGCGCTCGAGCTGCCGCCGGGCGAAGGCTACGCCTGGTGCGCCGGCGAGGCCGCGACGATGGCCGCGCTGCGCCGCATCCTCGTCGAGGACAAGGGCCATGACCGGCATGCGATCCGCGCGGCGGCGTACTGGAAGCGCGGCACCAGCCATCACCACGAGCACCTCGAGTGAGGCGCGGCGCGACCTCACATCGGCTTCACAGGCCCATGGCACACTGCCTTCCGCCCGAACCCGGAGGCGGGCCGCCTTGATGTCTGAAGTCCTGCATGACCCGCGCTGGCGCTCTGCCTGGCGCCTCCTCTTCCTCGCCGTGGTGGCGGGCGCGAGCTGGCTCGCTTTCTCGCCGCATCCGCCCAGCGTCGCCGACCTCGGCTGGGACAAGGCGAATCACTTCGCCGCCTTCGGCACGCTGGCGTTCATCGGCATGCAGTGCTTCGCGGCGGGGCCGCGCCGGCGCTGGATCGTGCTGGCCGTGCTGCTCGCCTACGGCGTGCTGATCGAACTGGTGCAGTCGCAGATCCCCGGCCGCGACGCCGAGGCCCGCGACGTGCTGGCCGACATGATCGGTGCCTCGATCGGCGTGGCGCTGCACGCGCTGCTGGTGCGCGTCATCACGCCGCGGGCGCTTCAGGCTCGCTGAAATCCCGGCGCGACATCGCGATCGCGACCGCCTGCGCGCGGTTGTTCGCACCCAGCTTGCGCAGGATCTTGCGCACATGGTTCTTGACCGTGAACATGCTGATGCCCAGCTGGATCGCGATCCCCTCGTTGCTCAGGCCAGCGCGCAGGCCCTCGACGATCTGCTGCTCGCGCGGCGTCACCAGCGCGCCCGCGCGGCGCGGCGAGGCCTGACCCCGCGATTGCAGTCGCGCCCGCCGCCAGGCCGCGTGCAGCGCCGGCGTGAGCAGCTCCAGTCGACGCAGGTGGTCCTCGTCCCAGCCGTCGCCGGCCAGCAGGAACAGCCCCTGCGGTCGCTCGCCATCGCCGACGACGCCATGCAGCGCGAGCTCGCGCAGCCCGGCTTCCAGCAGCGGCTGGAACAGGGCCGAAGGCGCCTCTCGCTCCAGCTGGAGCCGCAGCGGCCGCCGGCCGTCGCCCCAGCGCCGGATGAGGTGCAGCCAGAGCCCATGTTCGGGCGACTCCAGCTGCGTCTGCAGCACGTCCCCGATCGGCTTCAGGTGAAAGAGCTGCGCGGCCAGCCGAGGCGATGGCGGCTGATCCCCGACGCACACCAGCAGGCGATGCGGCAGCAAGACTTGCAGCCGGCTCTGGCTCCAGACGAAGAACTGGGCCGGCGTCGTCGGCTGCCGCGCGCTCCACACCGCCTCGAGCAGCCGCTCCGCGAGCAGGCGATCCTGCAGCCACGACAGCGGCAGCGCGTCGCCATCGGCCAGGACGGCGGGCGGCATTGAAACGGTCGGCAGCGAGGGCGGAGCGATCGTCGAGGACAGCGAAGGCGGCGTCATGGACATGGAGGGATGCGTGAGCCGGGGCGACGCCAGCGTGCCCGCGCGGCGTGACGTCCCGATGAATGGCGCGCGATGAGCCGCGCACGATGTCGGCGCGCCGCGGGTACCCGCCTTGCCCTTGCTGACATCGGGTGGCAGCTGAGCCGTCCCTCCGGCGCCCGCGCAGCGGCTCGCGCCGGATGGGGAGATGGCAAATCGGCTACCGTTGTCGCTCGGCCCATCCTCCCCCGGGCCGACAGGAGTTGCTTGCATGTCGGATCACGATCTGCCGCCCGCGCGGCGCGACCTCGCGCGCCGTTACGAGGCGGTGCGGCGTCACACGCTGACGCTGGCGGAGCCGCTGTCCGCCGAGGACCAGGCCGCCCAATCGATGCCGGACGCCAGTCCCGCCAAATGGCACCAGGCCCACACGAGCTGGTTCTTCGAGGCCCTGTTGCTGCGCCCTCACCTGCCGGGCTACCAGCCGCTCGACGACAGCTACCACTACCTCTTCAACTCGTATTACGAAGGCCTCGGCCCGCGCCATCCGCGGCCGCAGCGCGGCCTGCTGACGCGGCCGTCGCTCGACCAGGTCCGCGCCTACCGGCAGCACGTCGACCTGCACATCCACCAGTTGATCGCGCGCTGCGACGACACGCGCTGGGCCGCGATCGCGCCGACGCTGGAACTCGGCCTCCATCACGAGCAGCAGCATCAGGAGCTGCTGCTCACCGATGCGCTGCATCTGCTGTCCTGCCATCCGTGGCGGCCCGCGCTACTGGACAGCCCGCCGTCGCCGGCGACCACCGGCGTGAGCGCCTGGCTGCGCCACGAGGGCGGGCTCGTCGAGATCGGCCATGACGCCCGGGCCCCGGGGGCAGGCTTTGCCTTCGACAACGAAGGACCGCGGCATCGCGTCTGGCTCGAGCCCTTCGAGATCGCGAGCCGGCTCGTCACCTGTGGCGAGTTCCAGCGCTTCATCGACGACGGCGGCTATCGCGAGCCGCGCTGGTGGCTGTCCGACGGCTGGGCCACGGTGCAGGCCCAGGCGTGGCGGGCGCCGCTGTACTGGGTCGACGCGAGCGATGGCAATGGCGATGGCGGACTCGGCGCGCGCGCCAGCGGTGCCGCCTCCCGCTGGGCCGTCTTCGGCCTGCATGGCCTGCGGCCGCTGGATCCCGCCGCGCCGGTGATGCAGCTCAGCTTCTACGAGGCCGCCGCCTACGCCGAATGGGCCGGCGCGCGCCTGCCCAGCGAGCAGGAGTGGGAGGCCGCGTCCGCGCTGCCCGGCATCGCGCAGCTGCACGACCAGGCGTGGCAGTGGACCCGCTCCGCCTACCACCCTTACCCCGGCTTCCAGCCGCTGGAGGGGGCCGCCTCGGAATACAACGGCAAGTTCATGGTCGGCCAGCTGGTGCTGCGCGGCGGCAGCGTCGCCACCCCGCCCGGCCACACGCGACCGACCTACCGCAACTTCTTCCCGCCGGCCGCGCGCTGGCAGTTCACCGGGCTGCGACTGGCCCGCGATGCGCGCCCGCGCGCGGAGACCCACGCATGAGCAGCTTCGCCGAGGACCTTCACGCCGCGCTTGCCGGCCCCGAGCACACGATCTCCCCCAAGTACTTCTACGACGCGCAGGGCTCGACGCTCTTCGAGCAGATCTGCGAGCTGCCCGAGTACTACCCCACCCGCACCGAACTGGCGCTGCTGCGCCGCCATGCCGGCGACATCGCCGACCGCATGGGCCCGGACGCCCAGGTGATCGAGTACGGCGCCGGCGCGCTCGTGAAGGTGCGCCTGCTGCTGGAGCGCGCGACGCGCCTGCACAGCTTCGTGCCGGTGGACATCTCCGGCCCGCACCTGCTGGCGGCCTGCGAGGCGCTGCAACGCGAGCAGCCCGCGCTGCGCATCCTGCCGGTGGTGGCGGACTTCACCCGCCCCCACGTGCTGCCCGATGCGCCGCCCGAGGGCCGGCGCATCG